>NZ_JBEZGJ010000064.1:0-36173 GCF_040649965.1 Micromonospora sp. NPDC048843 | reverse complement strand
GCAACAGGAGCACCCCGAGCACCTGCGGTTTGGTGGCCGCGTGCATCCGGGACAGCGCGTCCGGGAAACGCAGTACGCCGATCCCGGCGGCCAGGGCGAGCAGCGCGCCGGCCACCAGACAGCCAGCGCCGAGCCAGTCCGCGATCGTCGCGATCACTGCTGCTCCCGGACGGCGAAGCGGACCAGCGACACCGAGCCCACGAAGCCCAGCAGGGAGAGCACCACCAGCACCGGCAGCGTGGTGGCGTGCCGGTTGACCGCCGCCTCGGCGCCCACCGCGCCGACCATCGTGGCGAGCAGCATGTCCGCGGCGATCACCCGGTCCACCAGCGACGGGCCACGGTAGAGGCGGGCCAGCGCGAGGAGCGCGGTGACCGACAGCAGAGCGGTGAGGACGACGGCCAGGAAGGTGGTCACGGGCGGGTTCCCTTCTCGGGTGAGGTGACGTCGAGTCGGCGCAGTTCGCTGGTGGAGCCGACCGCGCGGACGATTCGCCGCTCGACGGCGAGCGTGCGGGCCCGGGCCACGTCCAGGTCCCCGGGGCCGTGGGTGTCCAGGACATGCAGGTAGAGCGTTCCGGAATCCCGGTCCACCTCGAGGATCAGCGTGCCCGGCACCAACGAGACCGCCTCGGCGGTGAGCGCCAGGTTCAGGTCGGTGGCCACTCGCAATCGGACCGCGATGATCGCCCCGCGCGGTCGGTAGCCGGGCTGCACGGCGATCCGGGCGATGTGCAGGCTCGCGCTGACCAACTCGACGGCGAACCGGCCCGCGAACACCAGCAGCGCCCACGGTCGCAACCGGCCACCGAAGCTGACGGCCGGCAGCGGGTAGAACACCAGCACCGCCGCACCCACGAGCAGGCCACCGACCAGGTTGGCCCAGGTGATGTCGCCCCAGAGCAGATTCCAGACCACCACCAGCCACCCGAGCGCCACCGCCTGGTCCCGCCAGCGCCCGAGCCGGCCCCGCCCCACCGCTGCGGGCCCGGGGGCGTCGGGAGCCGGCTCCGGGGAGCCGGTCACGGCACACCGCCCGGTAGCACGGCACGGACGTACGGGGTGCGCAGCCGCAGGTCCTCAGCCGCGTCGGCGGTGACGTCGAAGAGCGGACCGGCCAGCACCGTCAACGCCAGCCCGATGGCGACCAGTGCCACTGTGGCGCCCACCATCAGCCTCGGCAACTGGACGACCGGCTCGCTGGTGGCCAGCCGGGGCGCACGCCAGAAGGCGATGTTCCACACCCGGGACGCCACGTACAGGGTGAGCAGACTGGTCAGGGTGCCGGCCGCGACCAGCACCCCGGGTAGCGGTCCGCCGGCCGCCACGCCTGCCTGGAGCAGGCCGAGCTTGCCGAGGAAACCGGAGAACGGTGGCACTCCGGCGAGATTCATGGCCGGGATGAAGAAGAGCACACCCAGCAGCGGCGCCACCCGGGCCAGCCCGCCGATACGACGCAGGTCGGTGCTGCCGGCCCGCTCCTCGACCAGCCCGGCGACGAGGAACAGCGTGGTCTGGATGGTGATGTGGTGCACCACGTAGAAGATCGCGCCGGAGAGGCCGGCGGCGGTGCTCAACGCCACCCCGAAGATCATGTAGCCGATGTGACTGACCAGTGTGAACGAGAAGAGTCGTTTCAGGTCGGACTGGGCCACCGCACCGAGGATGCCGATCACCATGGTCAGCCCGGCGACGACCATGAGCAGGATGTGGGCACGCCCGCCGGGGAACAGCAACGTCTCGGTGCGGATGATCGCGTAGACGCCCACCTTGGTGAGCAGACCCGCGAAGACGGCAGTGACCGGGGCCGGCGCTGTGGGGTAGCTGTCCGGCAGCCAGGCCGACAGGGGGAAGACCGCCGCCTTGATCGCGAAGGCCAGCAGCAACATCAACTCCAGGGCCAGTCGGACACCGTCGGGCAGGTCGTCGAGGCGCTGGGCGAGCTGGGCGAGATTGAGCGTGCCGGTGGCCGCGTACACCAGACCCACCGACGTCAGGAAGATCATCGAGGAGAGGATGCTGACCACCACGTACGTCGACCCGGTCCGGATCCGGGTCTCGGTGCCCCCCAGGGTGATCAGCACGAAACTGGCGGCCAGCAGGATCTCGAACCCGACGAAGAGGTTGAACAGGTCACCGGCCAGGAACGCGTTGGTGACGCCGGCGGTGAGCACCAGGTACGTCGGGTGGAAGATCGACACCGGCGAGCTCTCGCTCGTCTCGCTGCGACCCTGGCCGATCGAGTAGAGCAGCACGCAGAGGGTCACCGCCGAGGAGACCACCAGCATCAGCGCGGCCAGTTGATCGGCCACCAGGACGATGCCGACCGGCGCCGGCCACCCCCCGACCGCCACCACCACCGGCCCGTGCCGGTACGCCTGCACCAGCAGCAGCACCGCCACAGTGAGCGTGCCGCTCAGACACAGCACACTGATCGCGCGCTGGATTCGGGGGTTCCCGGCCAGCAACAGGGTCAGCGCCGCACCGAGCAGCGGCACCACCACCGGCAGCGGCACCAGGGCGCGCATCATGACTCGTCCCCGCGTCGTAGCCGGCGGCGGGCCGGCTCGGGATCGACCTGTTCCGGGTCACCGTTCGGGCCCTCCCCACCGAGGTCGACCGCGCCCGCCTCGTTACGCCCGGCCCGGCGAATGATCTGCCGGTCCTCCAGGTCGTCGGGCACCTCGTCGTCGCCGGAGAGATACCAGCTGCGGTACGCCACAGCGAGCAGGAACGCGGTGAACCCGAAGGTGATCACGATGGAGGTCAACACCATCGCCTGCGGCAGCGGGTCACTCATCCGCTCCACCGGCCCCGTGCCCACGATCGGCGCCCCGCCGGACCGCCCGCCCAACAGGATCAACAGGTTCACCCCGTTGCCGAGCATGACCACCCCGAGCAGGATCCGGGTCAGGCTGCGCTCCAACAGAAGGATCACCCCGCACCCGACCAGGACCGCGACGGCCAGCACCAGCACCAGCGTCGGCCCCGCACCGCTCCGCGTCACGGTGCCACCCCTGTTCGCGACTGCGGGGCTCGCAAACCCGGCTCACTCCTCGCGCTCACGGTGCCACCCCTGTTCGCGACTGCGGGGCTCGCAAACCCGGCTCACTCCTCGCGCTCACGCCCGGTCCCCCTTGTCGACGGCCAACCCGCCGGTGGCTGTACCGGTGGCCTCGATGTGCCGGTCCACCTCGGCACCGAGGCTGCGCAGGATGTCCAGCACCAACCCGATCACGACCAGGTACACGCCGATGTCGAAGAAGAGCGACGTGACCAGATGGGCGTCGCCGACCAGCGGCAGTGCCCTGTCGACCTTCGCGCTCTCCAGCACCGACCCGCCGACCAGCAGCGCCACCACGCCACTGCCCACCGCCATGGCCAGCCCGGCGCCGAGAATCGCGCCGGCACCGATCGGGGCCGCCTCGGTCAGCTCGTACCGGCCGCCGGCCAGGTAGCGCACCACCAGGGCGAGACCCGCCACCAGCCCGCCGGCGAACCCGCCGCCCGGAGCGTTGTGCCCGGAGAAGAGCAGGAACAGCGAGAACAGCACCACGGTGTGGAAGATCAGCCGGATGACCACCTCCAACACGATCGAGCGGCGCTCCTCGTAGAGGGTGGGGCCACCGCGCAGCCAGACCGGTCGGCCCCGTCCACCCACCTCCTGCTCGGAATCGGGCCGCCGCGGCCGCGGCCCGGTGCGGGAGCGCTCGAAGATCAGGCTGGCCACACCGGTAGCGGCCACCACCAACACCGCCAGCTCGCCCATCGTGTCCCAGGCCCGGATGTCGACAAGGGTCACGTTGACCACGTTGCGGCCGTACCCGTGCGCCACCGCCAGGTCGGGGAAGGCGGCGGAGATGTCCGGTGCCCGGCGGGCGCCGACGGCGGTGAGGGCCAACCCGGCGGCCACCAACCCCGCCGCCACCCCGATCACCCGACGGGCCCAGCGGGTACGGCGCAGCGGGCGGGCCGAGAACCGCTCCGGCAGGCGACGCAGCACCAGCACGAAGACCGCGATCGTCGACGTTTCCACCAGAAACTGGGTGAGCGCCAGGTCGGGCGCTCCGTGCAGCACGAACAACATCGCAGTGCCGTAGCCGGTCATGCCCACCAGAAGCATCGCGGTCAGCCGGCGACGGGCACCGACCGCCAGCACCGCCGCCACCGTGATCACCAGGACGACCACCGGTTGCAGCGCGCTGTCCCAGAGTGGAATCCGCGCCCGCCAGGGGCTGGCGGAGAGCATCGCCGCACCGGGCACCAGCACCAGGGTGACCAGGATGATGCCCAGATACTGCGGCAGTGAGCCGCGCTGGGTCGCGCTGGTGACCTCGATGGCCAGCCGGTCGAACCGGCCCACTACCCACTCGTACCCCTGGTTTCCCCCCACCGGTGACCGGAGCCGGGCCAGCACCGGGGCGAGCGGCCCGCGCACGGCGAAGAGCAGGCCGCCACCGACGAGCGCCAGCACGGACAGGCCGAGCGCCGGGGTCGGTCCGGCCCAGAGCGCCAGGTGCGCGTCGACCCCGCCGAGCAGATCGGCGTACGGGCGCAGCAGGTGGTCCAGCACGCTCGCGGCCGGGCCGGCGAGCAGACCGACACCGGCGAGCACCGCGGGCGGGACCAGCAGCGACGCGGCGATCGGCCCCGGCGGGACCGGCGCCACACCCGGCCGGTCGGCGAACGCGCCCCAGAGGAAGCGGGCGCTGTACGCGACGGTGAGCACAGTGCCGGCGACCAGGCCGGTCAGGAGCACCGGCTGGTCGGTGAACGCCGCGAACACCGCCTCCTTGGCCACGAAGCCGACCAGCGGCGGCACACCGGCCATCGACGCCGCGGCCAGCACCGCGACCACGAACAGCGCCCGGGACCAGTGCCGCACCCCGGACAGCTCGCGCAGGTCGCGGGTGCCGGCGCCGTGGTCGATGATGCCGACGACCAGGAACAGCGCCGCCTTGAACAGGGCGTGTGCCAGCAGCATCGCGGTGCCGGCCAGCGCGGCGTCCGGGGTGCCCGAGCCGGTCACCGCCACCAACAGGCCGAGCTGACTGACCGTCCCGTACGCCAGCAGCAGCTTGAGGTCGGTCTGGCGCAGCGCGGCCCACCCGCCGAGCAGCATGGTCGCCACGCCGGCGACCTGCACCAGCGGCCGCCACGGGCCGACCGTGGCGAGCACCGGGGCGAGCAGCCCGACCAGGTAGACGCCGGCCTTGACCATGGCGGCGGCGTGCAAATAGGCGCTGACCGGCGTGGGTGCCGCCATCGCCACCGGGAGCCACGAGCTGAACGGCAGCACCGCCGACTTGGACAGGGCACCCGCCAGGATCAGCAGCACGGCGCCCACCAGGTACCCGCCGCCGGGCAGCGGCTGTGCGCTGATCTCCGACCAGCGGTAGGTGCCGGCGTGCTCGCCCAGCATGATGAAACCGACCAGCATGGCGAGGCCGCCCAGCGTGGTGACTGTCAACGCCTGCGCCGCCGCCCAACGGCTGGACCGCCGTTCGGTGCTGTGCCCGATCAGCAGGTACGAGAAGATCGTGGTCAGCTCCCAGCCGACGTAGAGCAGCAGCAGGTCGTCGGCGAAGACCAGGACGAGCATCGCGCCCGCGAACGCGACCAGGACCGCGGCGAACTGCGCCAGCCCGATGGAGCCGGCGCCGAAGTAGCGGGCGCAGTAGACCAGCACCAGCGCGCCGACGCCGCCGATCAGCAGCGTCATCAGCCACGACAGCGTGGTGAGCCGGAACGCGATGTCGAGGCCCAACTGCCGGATCCACGGGTACGTCTCGACCACCGCCCCGCCGTCGGCGACGGCCGGGGTGCGAACCACCGCCCAGCAGAACGCTGCGGCCGGCGCGAGCGCCAGCGGGTAGCACGCGCGCGGACCCCACCAGCGGACGAGCAGGGGCGCGGCGAGGGCCGCCACGAGATGGAGGATGAGCAGTACCAGCACCTGCGCTCCCGATCGACATGGCCGACGCCCGTGGCAGCGGTGGCGCCTAGCAGCGATCAGACGCCAGTTCCTCCCCCGCCGGGCGGTTTTGCCAGAATTCGCCCCGAGAGCCCCAGCCCTCAGCTCAGCCCGTTGATCAAGAGGTTTGCGTCAGGAACACGGGCGCGGATGACGCAAATCTCTTGATCAACGCGGGAGGGGGGTGGCCGAGCGTTAGCGCAGCAGGGCGTTGTTGAGGGGTTGCACGTCGTCAGGGGTGGGGCGGTCGCGGCGCAGCACGGCCAGCAGGTCGAGTCGGCCGAGTTGGCGGGCGACCCGGTCGACCACCCGCTCGGCGGCGGTCAGCGACCGCACCGACAGCAGGCGGCCACGGCTCTCGCGGCGGAGCACGAAGTAGTGCACGGCAACGCGGACCTGACCCCGGTCGGCGGCGCTGGCCTGGGCGGTGCAGAGAACCATCTCGCGCAGACAGTGGGCGAGGCGTTCGGCGAGTTCGAGCTCGGGGCCGTGCAGGCCGGCGCGGAGCGCGGCGAGGTGGCTGTCGACCTTGCGAATCAGCACGTCGGTGCCCGGTTCGACGGTGCGCTGCTCGCCGGCCATCAAATCCCCTCACCCCGGTTCGCGTTGCGAGTGAAGTTACTTTATGTTGCTCCTTAGAAGCAAGCAGTTAAGTGAGACTTAACGTATTAAGCGCACGTTCCACGCTTTTTGCCTTTTGCTGGCTCATTCCGTCGCGAGGTCGCTCGTGGATGTCGGACCGGCGGGGCACGATGGACCGGTGACCGGGGCAGACGCAGACGCCGGCGCGGTGCTGGCCGGGTTCGGCCCGGCCACCCGCGCCTGGTTCGACAACGCCTTCGCCGCCCCGACCGCCGCGCAGACCGGCGCCTGGCGGTCGGTCGCCGCCGGCCGCAACGCGCTCGTGGTGGCGCCCACCGGCTCGGGCAAGACGCTCGCGGCCTTCCTCTGGTCATTGGACCGCCTCGCCCGCGAACCAGCACCGGCCGAGGCCCGCCAGCGGTGCCGCGTGCTCTACGTCAGCCCGCTCAAGGCCCTCGCCGTCGACGTGGAGCGCAACCTCCGCGCCCCGCTGGCCGGCATCCGGCAGGCGGCCACCCGGTTGGGCGTCGCACCGCCCGACATCACCGTCGGCATGCGCACCGGCGACACTCCCGCCGACGAGCGACGCGCCTTCGCCCGCACCCCACCGGACATCCTCATCACCACGCCCGAGTCGCTGTTCCTGCTGCTCACCTCTGCGGCTCGCGACTCGCTGCGCGGCGTCCAGACGGTGATCGTCGACGAGGTGCACGCGGTGGCCGGCAGCAAACGCGGCGCCCACCTCGCCCTCTCCCTCGAACGCCTCGACGAGCTGCTGCCCGCCCCGGCGCAGCGCATCGGCCTCTCGGCCACCGTCCGGCCGATCGACGCCTGTGCGCATTTCCTCGGCGGCGCCCGCCCGGTCGACGTGGTGCAGCCGGCCACCCCGAAGACCATCGAGGTCAGCGTGGAGGTCCCGGTGGAGGACATGACCCGCCTGGACGAGCAGGAGCAGCCACCGGAGGACGACCTCGGCGGCCCCGGGCCACGTCGGGCGTCGATCTGGCCGGCCGTGGAGGAGCGGGTCTTCACCCTCATCGGGCAGCACCGCTCGACAATCGTCTTCACCAACTCCCGGCGCAGTGCCGAGCGCCTGTGCGCCCGGCTCAACGAGCTGGCCGCCGAGGCGGTGGCCGCATCCGAGGCGGGCGAGGGCGCGATCGGCGTACCGGAGGGGTTGCCGGCCGGCGACGACCCGGCAGGCGACGGCGACCTGGCGTCCGGAGCGCAGCGCTGGGGTGGCCCCGCCGGTCCGGTGCGCAACCGGCCGCCGGCCGAGGTGATGGCCCAGTCCGGCGCGGCCACCGGCGCGACGCCCGTGATCGCCCGCGCCCACCACGGCAGCGTCTCCCGGGAGGAGCGCAAGCACATCGAGGAAGCGCTCAAGTCCGGTCAACTCCCGGCGGTGGTGGCCACCTCCAGCCTGGAGCTGGGCATCGACATGGGCGCTGTCGACCTGGTGGTGCAGATCGAGGCGCCGCCCAGCGTGGCCGCCGGTCTGCAACGGGTCGGCCGGGCCGGGCACCAGGTGGGCGCGGTTTCGCGGGGGGTGGTCTTCCCCAAGCACCGTGGTGACCTGCTCTCCTGCGCGGTGGTCGCCGAGCGGATGACCGCCGGCGCCATCGAGGAGCTGCACTACCCGCGCAACCCACTGGACGTGCTGGCCCAGCAGATCGTGGCGATGGTGGCGCTGGAGCCGTGGGCGCTGGGCGATCTGGCAGTGCTGGTCCGCCGGGCCGCGCCCTTCGCCGAGCTGCCCGACTCGGCGCTGCACGCCGTGCTCGACATGCTCTCCGGCCGCTACCCGTCCACGGCGTTCGCCGAGCTACGCCCCCGACTGGTCTGGGACCGGGCCACCGACCTGCTCACCGGCCGCCAGGGCGCGCAGCGCCTCGCGGTGACCAGCGGCGGAACGATCCCCGACCGGGGCCTGTTCGGGGTGTTCCTGGCCGGCGCCGAGCGGGCCGCCCGGGTCGGTGAGCTGGACGAGGAGATGGTCTACGAGTCCCGGGTCGGCGACGTCTTCCTGCTCGGCTCGTCCTCCTGGCGGATCGAGGAGATCACTCCGGACCGCGTGCTGGTCTCACCCGCCCCGGGGCAGGCAGCGCGCATGCCGTTCTGGAAGGGCGACCAGCTCGGTCGACCGGTGGAGCTGGGCCGGGCCATCGGCGCCCGGGTACGCACCCTGCTGCGCCAGACCGACGAGGCGGCCCTGGCCGCGCTGCGCGACGGTGGGCTGGACGACTGGGCCGCCGGCAACCTGATGGCCTACCTGCGCGAGCAGCGGGAAGCCACTCGCTCGCTGCCCGACGACCGCACGGTGGTGGTCGAGCGGTTCCGCGACGAGCTGGGGGACTGGCGGCTGGCCGTGCACAGCGTGCTCGGTGCCCGGGTCAACGGACCCTGGGCCCTCGCGGTGGGCCGCCGACTGGCCGAGCGGTACGGGGTCGACGCCCAGGTGATGCCCTCCGACGACGGCATAGTGGTGCGACTTCCGGACACTGCCGACGAGCCACCCGGCGCCGACGTGGTGGTCTTCGAGCCCGACGAGATCACCCAGCTGGTGGAGGAGTCGGTAGGCACCTCCGCCCTCTTCGCCGCCCGCTTCCGGGAGTGCGCCGCCCGGTCCCTGCTGTTGCCGCGCCGCGACCCGCGCCGCCGCCAACCGCTCTGGCAGCAACGGCAACGCGCCGCGCAACTGCTCGACGTCGCCCGCGAGTACGCGGACTTCCCGGTCACTCTGGAGGCCGCCCGGGAGTGCCTCCAGGACGTCTTCGACCAGCCGGCGCTGGCCGGGTTGATGCGCGACCTGGCCACCCGCAAGGTGCGACTGGTCGAGGTGGAGACCAGCGCGCCGTCGCCGTTCGCGCGGTCGCTGCTCTTCGGCTACGTCGGCGCGTTCCTCTACGAGGGGGACGCCCCGCTGGCCGAGCGCCGTGCCGCCGCACTGGCCCTCGACTCCACGCTCCTCGGTGAGCTGCTCGGCCGTGTCGACCTGCGGGAATTGCTCGACCCGGCGGTGCTCACTGAGACCGACCGGCAGCTGCGGTGGCTGACCGAGCAGCGCCGCCCCCGCGACGCCGAGGACGTCGTCGAGCTGCTGCGGGTGCTCGGTGACCTGAGCGACGCCGAGTTGACCGAGCGGGGTGTGCCGGAGACGTGGCTCAGCGAGCTGGAGGCCACCCGCCGGGTGCTGCGGGTCCGGATCGCGGGCGAGCAGCGCTGGGTGGGCGTCGAGGACGCCGCCCGCCTGCGCGACGCCCTCGGCGTGGCGCTGCCGATGGGGGTGGCCGAGGCGTACCTCGCCCCGGTGGCCGATCCGCTCGGTGACCTGGTGGCCCGCTACGCCCGCACCCACGGGCCGTTCGCCGCGGCCAGCTGCGCGGCCCGGTTCGGGCTCGGGGTGTTCGTCGTCGAGCAGGCGCTGCGCCGGCTCGGCGCGACCGGGCGGGTGGTCTCCGGGGAGTTCACACCGGATTCGGCCGGCGCGCAGTGGTGCGACGCCGAGGTGCTGCGGATGCTGCGCCGCCGCTCCCTCGCCGCGCTGCGCCGGGAGATCGAGCCGGTGCCGCCCCGGGCGCTGGCGACGTTCCTGCCGCGCTGGCAGCAGGTCGGCTCGTCCGCCCGAGGTGTGGAGGCGCTCGCCGCCACTGTGGAGCAGTTGCAGGGCACCGCGGTGCCGGCGTCCGCGCTGGAGCGGTTGGTGCTGCCCGCCCGGGTCGCGGACTACTCCCCCGCCCAGCTCGACGAGTTGTGCGCCAGCGGGGAGGTGCTCTGGGCGGGGTCGGGCGCGATCTCCGGGGGCGACGGGTGGGTCACCCTGGCGTACGCGGACGCCGCGCCGCTGCTGCTGCCGCCCCCGGACGAGGCGTTGACCCGTACCCCGCTGCACGACGCGGTGCTCGACGCGCTCGGCGACGGGCAGGCGCTGTTCTTCCGCCCGCTGGCCGACCGGGTCGGCTCGACCGACGACGCCGCGTTGACCGGGGTGATCTGGGACCTGGTCTGGGCCGGGCACCTCAGCAACGACACCCTCGCCCCGCTGCGCGCGGTGCTCGGCGCTGGCGGCGCGCACCGCTCCCGGCCGTCCGCGCCCCGCACCCGTTACCGGCGGCCCGGTCGGGTGGCGCTGCCGACCCGGGGTGGCCCGCCGACCGTCGCCGGCCGCTGGTCGCGTCTCCCGGAGCGAGACCTCGACCCGACCCGACGCGCCGCCGCGCTCGCCGACCTGCTGCTGGAGCGGCACGGGGTGGTCACCCGGGGCGCGGTGATGGCCGAGCAGGTGGTCGGCGGGTTCTCGGCGGTCTACCCGGTGCTGTCGGCACTGGAGGAGCGCGGCGCGGCCCGCCGGGGTTACTTCGTCGAGGGGCTCGGGGCGGCGCAGTTCGCCGTACCCGGTGCGGTGGACAGGCTGCGCGCGCTGGCCGAGCCGACCGACGGCGCCCGAGGTCGGGGCGCGGTGGCCACAGTGCTCGCCGCGACGGACCCGGCCAACCCGTACGGTGCGGCGCTGCCCTGGCCGGAACGAGTGATCGACTCCGGCGACGGCGCCACTCCGGCGACCGGGCACCGGGCCGGCCGCAAGGCGGGTGCCCTGGTGGTGCAGGTCGGCGGTGACCTCGTCCTCTACGTCGAACGCGGCGGCCGAACCCTGCTCTCCTTCACCGACGACACCGACACGCTCGCCGCGGCCGGGAAGGCGCTCGCCGACGCCGTCCACTCCGGGGCGTTGGGCGCGATGTCGGTGGAGCGGGCCGACGGTGAGGCGGTGCACTCGTCGCCGCTGCGGGACGCGTTGACCGCCGCCGGCTTCCGGGCCACGCCCCGCGGCCTGCGCCTGCGCGGCTGACGCCAGGGCCCCGCCGAGGGCAATCCAGCAGAGAGCCTGATGTCTGTGAGTCATCGTGATGACTCACAGACATCACGGTCAAGAGAACGACATGCTCGGGCCACGCTGGCACATCAGCCCAGGCCGTTGAGGACCTTCTCGTAGCGGGGCCGGTCGGCGGCCGGGGTCTTCGCCTCCAGGTAGTTCAGCACCACGGCGCCTCGCCGGTACGACTGGCCACCCCAGGTCTCCGCGATGTCGCTGGCGCTGGTCTCGTCCGGAAACACGTAGACGGTGACGGCGTCGGTGGCCATCAGCTCGGAACAGCCCAGGCCGAGTCCGTCCGGCCCGCAGTCGACCGAGCGGTCCTTCGGGCGCGGCACCTTCAGGCCGGCGGCCCGGAAAGCGTCGACGACCTGCTTGGCGCCGGGCGCACTGGCCGGGCGCTTGGGCAGCACCACCGGCGGCGGGCTGGCCGGCCGCCGCTGCGTCGTGCCCTGTGCGGCGGCGGAGGGCGGGGTCGCGCCGTCGGCACTGGGTGCGGCTTGGGACGTCGGCGGGCCGGTCGGGGCCGCCTCGGACGAGACGGACGGGGTCGCGGTCGGGCTGCCGTCGTCGTCACTGCCACAACCGGCGCTGAGGGCGACGGCGACCAGCAGGATTCCGACTGCGGGGAGGTTCCGAGTTGTCACCAGGGCAGTCTGCCCAACGTCCTCCGGCGGCGGGAGGGGCCGGTCGGCCATCGCGCTGTCCCTTATCCGCCAGCACGCCGCGGTTCTACACCCATCTGGTGCCGCCGGCGGCCGGCCGGACTGGTGCGACTTCCGACGCCGACGGTGACCCGGGACGCCGAGGGCTTCACCGTCGAGGTGCTGACGGCGGGCGGGCCGCGGACCTCCTCGCCGCCTCTCCGGGGGACCTCCTGCGGGTATCGGGCTGATGTTCGACTGTGGAATGCTTCTCCGGTGGGTGAGCATGTGGTTCCTGTGGGCTGTCCCTGCTGTGCATCCCGGACCGGCGGGGGGACCTGCCCCGTCTGTTTCTGGACCGACGACGGCCAGACCGACGCCGACGCCGACGCCGTCCGGGGCGGCCCCAACGGCGACCTGAGCCTCACGCACGCCCGTCTCAACTACGCCGTCTACGGTGCCAGCCACCCGCGCTACCAGGACATGGTGCGCACGGCTCGCCCCGACGAGCGCCCCTGACGTTGACGGGGCGCCCGACGGGGTGAGCGTGGCTCAGCAGACCGGCACGCTGCCGCCGTACACGCCGGAGATGTACGCGTGGCTGACGTACTGGCCACTGGCCAGACGGTTCCAGCGGGTGGTGGTCCGGTAGGGGCCGGCGACCGACTGACCGGTGACGTAGCACTGGATCGGTACGTGGGCCAGCCGGGCCGCGAGGCCACGCGTCGCGTACGACGTGCTGGCCCCGGTGCGGATGTTGAGCGGCCCGTCACCGACCACGCCGCGCGGCCCGCCTCCGGTCCACAGGTAGGCGACGTCCACCCAGGCGTTGGTGGTCAGCCGCAAACCGTCCCAGAACGTACCGTCGGCAAGGTCGATGCCGGCCGGGTTGAGCACTGTCCGCCCGAACTGGTCCCGTCCGCCGTTGTAGCCGGACTGGTACGCGGCCTGCGCCTCGGGCCGGCCCTGCGGCAGGTTCTTCCAGTTCTCCCGGACCGACGAGGGGTTCCAGTAGTCGTCGCGGGTGTTCCACGGCCCGACGTCCCAGACCGGGGCGTACTCGCAGCGGGAGCCGCTGGTGGTGCAGACCCGCACCGTGTAGTCGCCGGTGTTGAGCGGGGAGAGCCCCCGCCGCGACGGCAGTGCCGCGAAGTGGTCCCGGGGTTGCACGGTACGGCCGTTGGCGGTCAGCTCACCGACCAGCCCGATGCGGGTGGCGTACACCCGGTAGGTGCGGCCGGGCGTGGCGGCGGAGACGGCGGCGTTCGCGTCGGCGGTGAGCTGCACGCCCCGTACCGTGGCCGTCGCGCCGCCGTTCGGGGTGGTGAGCACCACCCGGGTCTGTACCCGGGTGACCGGTCGGTCGAAGACCGCGCCGGTGGTGGCTGCCCGCCACTCCGTCCAGCCGGCGGCCCGCCAGCCGCGGACCTGCGCCTCCACTGTCGCCCCGGCCGGGACCGCGGCGTTGATCTCGGCACGGACCCGGGTGGCCGGCCGGGCGAGGGTGCGGGGCGTGGTCAGCAGCATCCCCTCGGCGACCGCGCTGTGCGGGCTGCGGGCGCCGCGCCAGGTGGACCGGGCCTCCCGCAGGCGCAGGCCGGCGGCGGTACGCCGGACGTTGACATCGTCGCGGTCGACGATGGTGAGGTCGGCGCTCCACCGTTCGTCGCCGGGTGCGGCGGCGACGAGGGTGATCGGAGCGCCGCCGGGTGCGACCGGGGCAGGGCCGGTCGCGGGTAGGAGCGCTGCGGTGAGCAGGAGGGCGAGGGTGGCGATGAGGGCGACGGATGGGATACGACAATGGGGTCGCGTCATGGGCATTCTCCTCAGAACCCCCTGACCTTCGCATGTCAGGAGATCATGAGGAACCTGAGTACAAATAGCGACACATGCGAATCTTGCTCGAAAGAGGGAGGATGGCAGGGTGCCCGAAGGCGACACAGTCTGGAACACCGCGCGCGTGCTGCACCGTGCGCTCGCCGGCGCGCGGATCACCGGCAGTGACTTCCGGGTGCCACAACTGGCGACCACGGACCTCACCGACTGGACCGTGAGCGAGTCGGCCAGCCGGGGCAAGCACCTGCTGCTACGGCTCGACGCCCCGACCGGGGAGCACTGGACACTGCACTCCCATCTGCGGATGGACGGCGCCTGGCGGGCGTACGCGCCGGGGGAACGCTGGAGCGGCCGGCCCGCGCACCTGATCCGGGTGGTGCTGCGCAGCCCCGGCGCTGTCGCGGTCGGCTACCACCTGCACGACCTGGCCCTGGTGCCGACCGCTGAGGAGGACCAGCTCGTCGGTCACCTCGGCCCCGACCTGCTCGGCGCCGACTGGGACGCGGCGGAGGCGGTCCGTCGGCTCGCCGACCACCCCGAGCAGACCATCGGTGAGGCGCTGCTCGACCAGCGCAACCTGGCCGGCGTGGGCAACCTCTACAAGTGCGAGGTGCTGTTCCTGCGGGGCGTGTCACCGTGGACACCGGTCGGCGGAGTACCCGACCTGCCCGGCCTGGTGGCCCTCGCGCAGCGGCTGCTCGCCGCCAACCGGGGCCGGTGGACGCAGAGCAGCACCGGCTCACTGCACCGGGGGCAGACCAGCTACGTGTACGGCCGCCGTGCCCAGCCCTGCCGCCGCTGCGGCACGGCGATCCGCAAGGAGGAACTGGGCGAACGGGTCACCTACTGGTGCCCGGTCTGCCAGCCCGAACGTCCGGGTGCGCCGTCATCCGGCTGACCAGGCTCTCACCAGACGGGATCCGTGGCAGAAACGGACGATTGGGTAATTCCTAACCGGCCGCCGGAGTCGCATGCTGCGGTTGAGCGCTCACCGACCGTCAGCAGAGTGCCGAGGTCCCCCACGCCGGGGTGGCGGACCTCGCGCCCCGAACCGGGGAGAGTCATGGCGATGTTCCGCAGACTCCGCTCCACCTTCTTCGAGCGGACCACCCGCGACACCGACGCCGACGGCCGGGCGGCGTCAGTGCCGGCCCCGCGTACCGCCGAGGAGGCCGTTGTCGCGCCGAGCCTGGACCCGGCCGTCGTGCCCCGCTACTTCGGCCCGGTGCCGAACTTCGCCCACAGCCCCCGCCCGACGCGGAACCCCCACGGGCAGGTGGTCGCCGGGAGCGGGCTGCGCAAGTTCGTCGACCCACTGCCCCTCCCGGGCCAGCCCGGCCGCGGCGACCTCGGCAGCCACCTGCCGGTGGCGGTGCCGGACATCATCAGCTATCCGGGCTGCGACTACTACGAGATCGGCCTACAGGAGTACGCCCAGCGGCTGCACCGGGACCTGCCGGTCACCCGGCTGCGCGGCTACCGGCAACTCAACCTGGGCACCGACCCGGCCGGCCACAACACTGTGGCGCCTCCGGAGCGGCAGTGGCACCTCGGGCCGATGATCCGCGCCCGTCGGGGTCGACCGGTCCGGGTGAAGTTCATCAACCAGCTCCCCACCGGTCGGTCCGGCGAGCTGTTCCTGCCGGTCGACGAGACCATCGAGGGGGCCGGCCTGGGCCCACTGGACGGACCGGCGCCGTACCCGCAGAACCGGGCCGTGCTGCACCTGGCCGGGGCGCAGACCGGCTGGACCAGCGCGGGCAACCCGGGGCAGTGGATCACCCCGGCCGGGGAGATCACCCCGTACCCGACCGGACCTGGCGTGGCCCACGTGCCGGACATGCCGGCACCCGGCGCCGGGGCCACCACGCTCTACTTCCCGAACGAGCAGAGCGGCCGGCTGCTGTGGTTCCACGACAACACCCTCGGTCTGGCCCGGCTCACCGTCTACGGCGGACAGCTCGCGCTCTACCTGCTCACCGACCCGGCCGAGGACCAGCTCGTCGTCGACGCGGTGCTCCCGGCCGACCAGGTGCCGTTGGTGATCGAGGACAAGACGTTCGTTCCGGACGACACCCAACTCGCCGCCGAGGACCCGACCTGGGACCGGGAACGCTGGGGCGCCCGCGGCAGCCTCTGGCACCCGCACGTCTACCAACCCCGGCAGAACCCGTACTCCTCCGACGGACGCAACCCCACCGGCCGGTGGGACTACGGACCCTGGTCCCGCAACTCCGCCGCGGACGACGCCCGCGCCGACGGCTGGGTGCCGAACCCGTACCACGACCCGGTCGACGCGCCGGACGAGCCGCCGCTGAGCCCCGGCGTACCGCACCCGTCGGCAGTTCCCGAGGCGTACGGAGACACCCCGCTCGTCAACGGCGTCGCCTACCCGTACCTGGAGGTGCGGCCGCGCGTGTACCGGTTCCGGATCCTCAACGCCTGCCTGGACCGCAGCCTCAACCTCCAGCTCTACCGCGCCTGCTCCGACGCGGCGATGTGGACGGCCGACGGTGCGCTCGCCGACCCCGACGCCGGTGAGGTGCCGATGGTGCCCGCCGCGCGGGCGGCGGACCGTCCGGCTGGGTGGCCGACCGACGGACGCGACGGCGGTGTGCCGGACCCGCGCGCCGCCGGCCCGGAGTTCATCCAGATCGGCAACGAGGCCGGCCTCCTGCCGGCGCCGGTGGTGCTGCCGAATCAGCCGATCAGCTACCGCTACGACCGGCTCGACCCGACAGTG
The DNA here is from genome assembly GCF_040649965.1 of Micromonospora sp. NPDC048843. NCBI lineage: Bacteria > Bacillati > Actinomycetota > Actinomycetes > Micromonosporales > Micromonosporaceae > Micromonospora > Micromonospora sp. NPDC048843. Next base: position 19,522 of record NZ_JBEZGJ010000064.1, on the reverse strand, counting down.
CTGAACGTCGACGGACACACCGTGCTGCTCGCCCCGGGCGAACGAGCCGACGTGCTCGTCGACTTCTCCGCCGTGCCGCCGGGGAGCACGCTGATCCTGTACAACGATGCTCCGGCCCCGCTGCCCGGCTTCGACAGTCGCTACGACCAGCACACCGACGCCCCGGACCGCAGCGCCGAGGGCGGCCCGCCCCAGACCGAACCGGGGTACGGCCCGAACACCCGCACAGTGCTCCAGTTCCGGGTCACCGGGACGCCCGAGTCGCCGTACGACCTGGGCCGGCTGCGCGAGCAGCTGCCCCTGGCGTACGCGGCCAGCCAGCGCCCGCCGATCGTCCCGCAACCGGTGTACGACCCGGCGTTCGGCACCCGGACCCCGGCGCAGACGACGGTGCCGGTGCACGCCACCACTGTGACGTTCACGCCGACGGCCGGGACCGGCCCGGTGACAGTGCCTATCGCGGTGAAGGCCGCACAGCAGATCTTCGAGCCAGACCACGGCCGGTCGGCGGGCCGGCTCGGCGTCGGGCACCCACACGCCGGGCCGCTCAACCCGACGACGCTGCCGCTGGGTGCTACCGACCCGGTCACCGAGGTGCTCTTCGCCACCGACCCCGGAGGTCCGGTGGGCTCCCCCACTGACGGCACGCAGCTCTGGCGGATCAGCGGCAACGTCCGGCAGACCGAGCCGTTGCACGTCAACGGCTGCGACGTGCAGGTGATCAATCGGGTTGGCTGGGACGGCACGCTGCGACTCCCGCACGGCACGGAGCTGGGCTGGAAGGGAGTCATCCGGGTCAATCCCCGGGAGGACGTAGTGGTGGCACTGCGTCCGGTCGCGCCGGTGCTGCCGTTCAAGCTGGGTGACAGCGTCCGGCTGCTCGACCCCCGTCGCCCCGCCGGAGCACGGACCGGGTCGACGCCGGTCAGCCCGATCGACGGGCGACCGGCCACAGTGGTCAACCAACTGGTCAACCTGGGCTGGGAGTATCGCTGGCACAGTCAGCTCGCCGGCCACCGCGACGGCGGAATGAGCCGGCCGCTGGTGCTGCGGGTGACGCCGAAGGCGCCGACCGGCTTGACCGCCACACCGGTGCCCGGCTCGGCCACCGCGCTACCCGCGATCGCACTGACCTGGACCAGCAACGGAGGGCGACCGCCCGCCACCAGCCACCTGCTGCAAAGGGCCACCGACGCGACCTTCGGCGGCGAGGTCACCACGATCACCGTCGCGGCCGCCGCCACCCGCTACACCGACGCGACTGTCACCCCCGGGGTGACCTACCACTACCGGATCCGGGCGGAGAACGCGGTCAGCTACTCGTCCTGGTCGAACGGGGTACCCGCCTCGGTGCACCTGGCCGCGCCGAGCGGTCTGGTCGCGACGCTCCCGCCGGCCGCGCCGCTGCGCGTGGCGCTGCGCTGGACGAACCGCTCGTTCGCCACAGGCATCGACGTGCAACGGGCCACCAACCCGACGTTCACCAGCGGCCCGGGCACCACGGCGATCGGGGTCGGCGACAACCACCTGGACGCGACAGTGGCACCGGACACCACGTACTACTACCGGGTTCGGACCACCTACCTGGGCTCCGCCTCGGCATGGTCGACTGTCGCCACTGTGACCTCGCCACCCGCGCCGGGAACCCCCAGCGGGGTGGGCGCCGCCGCCAGCGCACCGGGGCCGGACACCGCGACGGTGATCCTGGCCTGGGAGGCGAGCACACCCGGCGGTCCGGGTTCCGGGTTCATCGTGCAGCGGGCGCTCGACCCGGCCTTCGAGCAGGAGACGGCCACCTTCACTGTCACCGGCCACGGCTTCACCAACACGGGGCTGGCCCGGGGCGTCACGTACCACTACCGGATCCGGTCGTTCAACGTCGTGGGCACCTCGCCGTACACAGGGCCGGTGGTGGTGACGACACCGCCGTGACCGGCCCGGGGTCCGCGCGGTGTCCCGGGGCTCCGTCAGCGCGGTCTCTCGCGGCGCGCGCCGTCAGCGCGGTCTCTCGCGGCGTGCGCCGTCAGCGCGTCGGCGCGCGCAGCGGGGTGCCGACGGCCCGCAGCTCGGCAAGGGCCCCGGCGACCCCGTGCAGCAGGTCGGTCGCCTCGGTGAGCCGGTCGGCGGCCGGGTGGGCGGTCTCCGGTCGGGAGTCCTCGGCCAGGTAACCGGCGGCGGCGACCACCAGCCGTTCGTACGCCGCCACCCCGCCCTCCAGTTGAGCGGTCAGCGCGGCGTGCGCCTCGGCCAGCGGTGGTCGGGCGTCGGCCGGGGCCAGCCGCAGCGCCCGTTCGACGCTGGCCACCCGCGCGGCCAGGTCGCGAAGCGAGCGGTCGGCGGCGGCGGCCTCCAGCACCGCCGGCTCGGCCAGCCCGGTGAGCCGGGGCGCCATCCCGGCCAGGGTGAGCGCCGCCCGGTCCAGTCGGGCCCACTGCTCTCCGGCGCTGGTGCCGCGCAGCGCGATCCGGGAGCGGACCCGGCGCACCTCGGCCAGCACCCCCGGGCCGACCGGCAGCCGCTCGACGGCGGCGATCAGTCGGGCCCGCGACCGGGCCGCCGCCTCGGCCGGGTCGAGCGCGGGAGGCGCCGGCTGGGCGGCCAGGGCGCGCACGTCGATCCAGCGCCAGGCGGCGAGCGCCACAGCGCTGCCCGCGGCGCCGGCCCAGGCCGCGTCGGGCAGACCAAGGCCGGCGTACGGAGTCAGCACCACTGCCGCGCCGCCGAGCCCACCGGCCAGCACGCTCCACCGTCGGGCCGATCGGCGAAGCCGACCCAGCCTCCGGAAGTACCGTGTCCGCTCGTCTGCCACAGTGACCCCCTCGATCCGGTCGTTCAGCCGGCGGCGGTCGGGTCGCCGGTGCCCCGCTCGCGAGCCATGCTGGCGCGCAGCTCGTCCAGCCGGGCGGCGGCCGTCGGGTCATTGGCCGGGCCAGCCTTCTCGGCCTGCGGCACTGCCGGCCGCTGGGCCGCGCCGCCGAGCTGCTCCCCCGCCATGCTGGAGCGGATCTGCTCCAGCCGGGCGGAGCCGGCCGAGTCGATGGTGGCCTTCTGAATCTCCAACATACGGCCCTCGACGGAGTTGCCGGCCAGTTCGGCGCGGCCCATCGCGTTGGCGTACCGCCGCTCGATCCGGTCGCGCACCTCGTCCAGCGACGGGGTGTTGGTGGGCGCGGTCAGCGACGACATCGACTCCAGCGAGCGGGCCACCGTCTCCTGCATCTTGGCCTGCTCGAGTTGGCTGAGCAGCTTGGTGCGCTCGGCGAGCTTCTGCTGGAGGATCATCGAGTTGTTCTCGACCGCTCGGCGGGCCTGGGCGGCGGCGCCCAGCGCCTGGTCGTGCAGGGTCTTCAGGTCCTCGGTGGCCTGCTCGGCGGAGACGAGCTGGCTGGCGAGCGTCTGCGCGGACTGCTCGAACCGCACCGCCTCGGCCTCGTCGCCCTTGGCCCGGGCCTGGTCGGAGAGCACCAGGGCCTGCCGGGCGTTGCCCTGCAACCGCTCGACCTCGGTCATCTGCCGGGACAGCTTCATCTCCAGCTGACGCTGGTTGCCGATCACCGCGGCCGCCTGCTGAACCAGCGCCTGGTGCTGCCGCTGGGCATCCTCGATGGCCTGCTGGATCTGCACCTTGGGGTCGGCATGCTCGTCGATCTTCGCACCGAAGAGCGCCATCAGGTAGTTCCAACCCTTGACGAACGGGTTCGCCATCTCCGCGGTATCCCCTCAGTAGCGTCGCTCCACCACGGCCGGGCCGACTGGACCGACCGACAGTGACCGGTCGGTCTCCATCGTCCCAGCCGAACGCCAACGAGGCATCCGTACCGGGCGGTCGACAGCACCGGCGGCTCCTGCGAGCAACCCTACGCGGCCGGGGCCAGCCCGCCCATGGTCAACTGGATCGGCGGCTCAGGCCGCGCAGACCACGTCCCGGTCGCGCTCGGTCGGGCGGACCCGGGTGCTGCGCAGGGTGGCCTTGAGCGGCGAGTCCTGGCGGACCGAGACAGCGACCTTGCCGTCGGAGGTGACCTGACGGACACCCCGGTTGGTGCTCTTGGCTGCGGCGTCGGCCGGCTCGTCCTGCATCGAGACGAGCACCCCGGGCATCTGCTCGGCGAGCGCCACTGTGTCGCTCACCTCAAGAAGCAGCTCGGAGAGACGGGCGCCGAGGGCGTCGCAGATCGCGGCGAGCAGCTCGCTAGACGGCTCCTTGTGCCCGCGTTCAATCTCGGAGAGGTAGCCGAGGCTGACGTTGGCGGCGGTGGAGACCTCACGCAGCGTGCGCTGCTGGCCCTGCCGGCGCGCCCGCAGTGCGTCACCGATCACCCGGCGTAGCAGGATCATCGCACCTCCCCCTGAGGGATACCTCGCGCCCGCCGCTGGGCGGCCGGTCGCGGCGGACCGCGCCGACCCCGAACGTCGGAGCCTTCCCGCAACCGTACCCGTTGCGGGCCCGGGCGACATCCCGCCCCGCCCGTCGGTTCGTCGGGACGGGCTCACCGGGGCGCGCCGCTGCCCGTGTGACGTCGGCTCGGGTGTCTCTGACCGCTTCGGCCCCGGCGTTCACGAGGTCGCGGCGGCCAGTCGCTCGGAGAGCAACCGCAGCGCCTCGACCACCGCCTCCGCTCGGACGCGGTCCCGCCCGCCGCCCAGGTCGAGCTGGCGGACCTCGCCGCCGTCCGGGCCGGCGACAGCGACGTAGACCAGGCCCACGGGTTTCCCGTCCTGCGGCTCTGGGCCGGCGACCCCCGTGGTGGCCAGCCCCCAGTCCGCGCCGCACCGCTGCCGGCCGCCCTCGGCGAGCGCCGCAGCCACCTCCGGGTCCACCGGTCCTCGCTCGGACAGCAGGTCATCCGGTACGCCAGCAAGCGTCGCCTTCAACTCGGTGGCGTAGACCACGAGGCCACCCCGGTAGATCCCGCTGACCCCTGCGATGTTCACGATCGAGGCGGCGAGCGACCCACCGGTGAGCGATTCCACGGTGGCCAGGGTTTCGTGCCGCTCGGCCAGCCGGTGCACAACCCCCGCCGCCGCACTGCCCACCTCGACACCGACCGACTCAGCACCCTTCACCGACACCCCACCGTCCTTCCCCACCAAACTGCCCCCAACCCCAACCCAATCGCGTCGATCATGAAGTTAGCGTCACGACACGCCGCCCCGACTGGCAACAACCTCATGATCAACGGGGGGAGCGGCAGAGGCCGGCGGAGGCCCGGGAAGGCAGGGTCAGCGGGGGCGGCGGAGGCGGAGGGCTTGGGCTATGTAGTCGAAGCCGGTGGCGACAGTGACCAGGACGGCGGCGGCCATGATCCAGGGGCCGACGGCGGCGAGCGCCGCCGGCATCGGCCAGAGGTACCAGGCGATGGCGAGGATCTGGAGGGCGGTCTTGACCTTGCCACCTCGGCTGGCGGCGATCACCCCGTGCCGGATCACCCAGAACCGCAGCCCGGTGATGCCCAGCTCGCGGACGAGGATCAGCGCTGTCACCCACCAGGGCAGTTGGTCGTACCAGGAGAGCAGCACCAGCGCCGCGCCGGTCAGCGCCTTGTCGGCGATCGGGTCGGCCACCTTGCCCACCGAGGTGACCAGCCCGAACCGGCGGGCGATCCAGCCGTCCACCAGGTCGGTGGCCGAGGCCACCGCGAAGATCAGACAGGCCGCCATCCGCCAACCGGAATGGGTCATCCCGGACATGATCACCGAGGCGCCGAAGACCGGCACCAGCACCAGCCGCAGGGCGGTCAACGCGTTGGCCGCGTTGACGACGGGCACCACGGCCACCACCCGGGCCGGCGTCGACTCCGTCGCCCCGGTCACCGCCGCACTCCGCTCGGGCCGCCGTGGCGTTCCCGGCACCGCACCACCTGGGTCCCCCGCTCCGCTCGGGCCCGCCGTCACCGTGCCGCGCCGGGCGCCGCCGAGATCATCTCATCCGGCACAGCGAGGAGGTCCACCCCTTCGGTGCCGGTCACCGTTGCGCGCACCAGATCGCCCGGGCGCAGCGCGGCCAGGTCGACCCCGCCCTCGGCCGGGGCGACCAGGGTGGTGGAACCGTCCACCTCCGGCGCCTGGTGGGCCGCCCGGCCCTCCACCACGCCGTCCTCGATCGAGTCGACAAGCACCTCGACTGTCGAGCCGAGCCGGTCTTCGGCCCGCTGCGAGCAGAGCTCGTCGGCGAGGGCGCTGAGCCGGTCGTAGCGCCGCTTGATCGTCGCAGCGGAGACCTTGCCGGGCAGGCCCGCGGCCTCGGTGCCGTCCTCGTCGCTGTAGTCGAACATGCCGATCGCGTCGAGCCGGGCCTCGGTCAGGAACCGGACCAGCTCGTCGACGTCGGCGCGGGTCTCGCCGGGGAAACCGACGATGAAGTTGCTCCGGGCGCCCGCGTCCGGGGCCAGGGCGCGGGCACTCGCCAGCAGCTCAAGGAACCGGTCGGTGGAGCCGAAACGCCGCATCCGACGCAGCACCGGCTCGCTGGAGTGCTGGAACGACAGGTCGAAGTACGGTGCCACGCCCGGGGTGGTGGCGATCGCCTCGACCAGCCCGGGCCGGGTCTCGGCCGGCTGAAGGTAGCTGGCCCGCACCCGGACGATGCCGGTCACGGCGGCGAGCTGCGGCAGCAGCTTCTCCAGGGCACGCGGGTCACCCAGGTCCTTGCCGTACGAGGTGGAGTTCTCGCTGACCAGCACCAGCTCCCGTACGCCGGTCTTGGCCAGCCACTCCGCCTCGGCGAGCAGCTCGTCCGGGGTACGCGAGACGAAGGCCCCGCGGAAGGCCGGGATGGCACAGAACGCGCAGCGGCGGTCGCAGCCGCTGGCCAGCTTCAGCGAGGCCACCGGACCGGTGTCGAGCCGCCGGCGCAACACCTGGCGCAGGTGTGCCGGGGTGTGCTCGTCGGTGTCGACGACGGTGCGGCTCACAGTGCCGTGGCCGGGCAGCGACACCTTGCTGTCGCGGCGCTGCACCGGGGTCAGCGGCAGCAGCTCGCGCCGGTCCCGTGGGGTGTGCGCGGTGATCTGCTCGCCGGCGACGACGGCGTTCAGCCGGGCGGCGATGTCGGGGTAGTCGTCGAAGCTCAGCACCGCCTGGGCCTCGGGGAGACTGTCGGCCAACTCCCGGCCGTACCGCTCGGCCATGCAGCCCGCGGCGACCACCTTGGCGCCTGTTCCGGCGGCGGCGAGCAGGGTCTGGATCGAGTCCTGCTTGGCCTTCTCCACGAAACCGCAGGTGTTGACGACCACCACGTCGGCGCCCTCGCCGTCGGTGGTCACCTGCCAGCCGTCGGCGTGCAGGCGGGCGGCCAGCTCCTCCGAGTCGACCTCGTTGCGGGCACAGCCCAGGGTCAGCAGGGCGACGCGACGGCCCTCGGCGTGGTCAGCGGGAGAAGGAGAGGTGGCAGACACCATCCGAGGGTACCGGGCCGGCCGGGTAACCCCGCGCACGCGGGCTGCGGAGACGGTCGACACGGAGGCGAACGTCATTCCGCTCAGCGTGCCTCGGCGCCAACCCGGGTCAGCGCGTCGAGCAGGAACACCTCGGTGCCGGCCAGGCCGGTGGAGCAGAAGACGGAGATCTGATCCGCTGTGGTCCGGCCGGGGACCGCGCCGGCCAGGATGCCGCCCAGGTCGCGCAACCGCCCGGCGTACGGGGGTGTGGCCGCGAGCATCGGCGGCTGGTAGTCCGCCGCCTGGGCCGGTGAATCGGTGACCAGCAGGTCGGCGGTGTCCAGCAGGTCGATGCCGAACTCGCTGCGGTCGCGCTGCTTGAAACCGACAGCGTTGACGTGCGTGCCGGGGCTGAGGTCGGCGGCGCAGAGCACCGGGGTCGGGCTGGTGGTCGCCAGCACCACCAGGTCCCGTCCGGCCACGGCCGAGCCCGGGTCGGCCGCCGCACGGGCCGGCACGCCCAGTTCGGCACGGACCCGAGCGGCGAAGGCCTCCCGGCGAGCGGCGGAGCGGCTGTGCACCACCACCTCGCGCAACGGGCGGACCGCTGCGGCGGCCCAGACCTGGGTCCACGCCTGTCGGCCGGAGCCGATCACCCCGAGGCTGGCGGCGTCGGGACGCGCCAGCGCGTCGACAGCGAGGCCTCCCAACCCCCCGGTACGACGGGAGCCCAACTCCTCGCCGACGGCGACCGCCCGGATCGCCCCGGTCCGTGCGTCGTGCAGCACCACCAACTGCTCGCCCTGCGGGTGACCGAAGGTGTCGTACGAGCGGAAGCCGTACCACTCGCCGACCAGGTGCCCGGCGGTGAGCACCATCCGCCCGCCGCCCAGCGGTGCGGCGGCCCGGGGCGGCGCGATCAGGCGTCCCTCGTACGCGGCCAGGAGGGCAGCGCGCATGGCGTCGACAGTGGTGGCGGCGTCCAGCGCGGCGGCGACCTCGGGGTCGGCGTAGAGCATGGTCATGGTGGCGATACTGCAAGTTGAAGTCAGGTAGAGGTCAACGGACCGTGGTGGTGGTCACCGCCCCACCACCGGGGTCGGTGCTAGCGTCGGCATCGGCGGCCGGATGCTCGTGGCCGCTCCGGACGAGTGGTGGGCGTACCCGGTCAGGCCAAGACGCCCCGCGTGACGTGCAGACTCGACTCGTCCCGGCGCGGCAGCCCGGGCGCTTCCGGTGAGGTGAACGATGGCCTGGCTCGTACTGGTGATCTCGGGACTGTTGGAGACGGCCTGGGCGATCGCCCTGGACCGCAGCGCCGGTTTCAGCCGGCTGGTCCCGTCCGTGGTGTTCGTGGTGACCCTGCTGCTGAGCATGGCCGGGCTGTCGTACGCGCTCCGGGACATCCCCGTCGGCACCGGCTACGCGGTCTGGGTCGGCATCGGCGCGGTCGGCACCGCGCTGGTCGGGATGCTGGCGCTCGGCGAGTCGGCGAGCCTGCCCCGGATCCTCTGCCTCCTGCTGGTCGTCGCCGGCGTGATCGGTCTCAAGATCTTCCACTGAGGTGCTTCGTCGGTAGGCGTGGCCAGCGCCCACAGTGGGTAGTGATCGATTCGTCACGACAGGCTCTCACCCGGAGGAAGACATGGCCGACATGCCGAGCACCGCCCGTCCCCGCAGCAACGCCGCCCGCATCCTCACCATCGTGGGCTTCGTCTTCGCGGTCCTGGCCCTGCTGCTCAACCCGATCATCTTCGGCGTGCTCGGCGTCATCGCGGGCGTCGTCGGCGCGGTGCTCGGTGACAAGCCGCTGGGTTGGTACGCCGCCGCGGCCAGCGTCGTCGCCGCGATAATCAGCCTGGTGGTCTTCACCGCGCTGATCAACAACTGACCACTCCCCCGTCGCGGGCCCGCCGGATTCCGGCGGGCCCGTCGCGCGTCCGGGGTCGGCTGTCGGTCAGTCCACGTCGCCGCGCAGGCCGGTCAGGACCTCGTCCAGCTCGTCCGGCTTGACCAGCACGTCGCGCGCCTTCGACCCCTCGGACGGCCCGACCACCCCCCGGGTCTCCATCAGGTCCATCAGGCGGCCCGCCTTGGCGAAACCGACCCGCAGCTTGCGTTGCAGCATCGAGGTCGAGCCGAACTGCGAGGTGACCACCAGCTCCACCGCCTGCACCAACAGGTCCAGGTCGTCGCCGATGTCCTCGTCGATCTTCTTCTTGCTCTCCTGCGCCGGGGCCAGCACGTCAGTGCGGAACTCCGGCTCACGCTGGTCCTTGCAGAACTTCACCACGTCGGCGATCTCGCGCTCGGTGACCCAGGCGCCCTGGATCCGGACCGGCTTGGAGGCGCCCATCGGCAGGAAGAGCCCGTCACCACGGCCGAGCAGCTTCTCCGCGCCCGGTTGGTCGAGGATGACCCGGGAGTCCGCGAGAGAGGACGTGGCGAACGCCAGCCGGGACGGCACGTTCGCCTTGATCAGACCGGTCACCACGTCGACCGAGGGGCGCTGGGTGGCCAGCACCAGGTGGATGCCGGCGGCCCGGGCCAGCTGGGTGATCCGGACGACCGAGTCCTCCACGTCGCGCGGCGCGACCATCATCAGGTCGGCCAGCTCGTCCACGATCACCAACAGGTACGGGTACGGACGCATCTCGCGTTCGCTGCCCGGCGGGGCCTTGATCTCGCCGCTGCGAACCTTGCGGTTGAAGTCGTCGATGTGCCGGACCCCGTTTGCGGCGAGGTCGTCGTAGCGCATGTCCATCTCGCGGACCACCCAGTCCAGCGAGTCGGCCGCCTTCTTCGCGTTCGTCACGATCGGGGTGACCAGGTGCGGGATGCCCTCGTAGCCGGTCATCTCGACCCGCTTCGGGTCGATCAGCAGCAGCCGCACCTCGTCCGGGGTGGCCCGGGTGAGGATGGACACCAGCAGCGTGTTGAGACAGCTCGACTTGCCCGCGCCGGTGGCGCCGGCGATCAGGATGTGCGGCATCTTGGCGAGGTTGGCCACCACGTAGCCGCCCTCGATGTCCTTGCCCAGCGCCACGACCATCGGGTGGTGGTCGCTTGTCGCCGCGCGCGAGCGCAGCACGTCGCCGAGGGCCACGTTCTCCGGGTCGGTGTTCGGGATCTCCACGCCCACGGCGCTCTTGCCCGGGATCGGGCTGAGGATCCGTACGTCCGGCGACTTCACCGCGTACGCGATGTTGCGGGACAGCTGGGTGATCCGCTCGACCTTGACGCCGTGCCCCAGCTCCACCTCGTAGCGGGTGACTGTCGGGCCACGGGTGAAGCCGGTGACCGCGGCGTCCACGTCGAACTGGTCGAACACGCCGGTCAGCGCGGCGATCACCTCGTCGTTGGCCTTGCTGCGGGTCTTCGCGGCGGCCCCGGCACTGAGCATGTTGGCCGGCGGCAGGGTGTAGTCACCGGCCAGCCCGGTCAACGCGAGCTGCTCGGCCCGGGTCGGGGCGGGCGAGTGCTCCGGCGGCTCGACCGACGGCTTGCGGCTCGCCGGCACCTTCGCCGGAGACTTGCGCGGCAGCACCATGGTCTCCTGGAGGTCCGCGCCGTCCAGGTCCTCGAAGTCGTCCGGGTCCAGTGGCGCGGGCATCCGCTTCGCCGGTCGCTTGCGGGCCGGCTTGGCGGCGACCTCGTCCGCCTCCTCATCCACCTCCGGTGCGCCGCCGACAAGCCCACCGGCGAGCAGGCCCAGCCGCTCCGGGATCTTGTTGATCGGCGTCGCGGTCACCACGAGCAGGCCGAAGAGCAGCAGCAGGACGAGCAGCGGCACCGCCACCCAGGCGGTCACCGCCCGCTCCAGCAGCCCACCGACGCCCGCGCCGACCAGACCGCCGGCGAAGTCACGCTCCAGTGGGTCAACCGGGTCCTGACCGATCTGGAGCAGCGCGGCGGTCGACACCAGCAGCGAACCCCAGCCGATCAACCCACGGCCCCGGTGCTCCGGATCGGCCGGCTGACGCATCAGCCGCCACGCCCCGATCATCAGCAGCACCGGTACGACAACCGAGATCGCGCCCAGGAACAGCCGGATCGTGTCGGCCAGTCGCGCGCCGACCGGCCCCGCACCGGACAGCCAGAGCGCCACGGCGCTGAGCAGGGCGAGCCCGAACATGAGCAGCCCGGCACCGTCGCGGCGGTGCTCCGGGTCGAGGTCGCGGGCCGAGGCGGCCTGCCGGCCAGCGGCCCGCACCGCCCAGCCCATCCCGTGCGCCAGCCCCATCCACAGTGCACCCACCGCACGACCGACGTAGACCGCCGGGCCGGGCCGGGGCGGCGTGGTGCGACGTCGTACCGGTGCCCGCGTGGTTTTCTTCGCCGGTTGACGGGCACGACTGTTGGTGCCACCGCGCGGCGACGCGCCGCGCCGCCGGCTCGCCTGAGAGGTACGGCCCGCCATAGAGTCACGGTAACGGTGGGGCCGGGCAGATCCCCGCTTTTCCGGGTCGTGTCCGCGCGTCGTAACACGAACCCCACCGCCGGTCGTGATATCCGCCTCAGAAGGGATGCCCCATGGCGTCGCCGGGAATCGAAGGCGATCCGGACGATCCGCTGGCCGGGCACCCTGGCGCGCTGCGTCCGCTGACCGGTGAACTGGTCGCCGCGGTGCTCGCTGCCCGGGGCCGCTCCGTCGGCCCGACCCCGGACGGCGAGCTGGTGGGCACCTTCGACGACAACCTGATCTGGTTCCTCCGCGTCGGCGGGGACGGCGAGCTGCTCCAGATCCGCACCATGGTCGATCCGACCTTCGGCATCGAACGGGTGCCCGACCTCTACGCGTTCTGCAACTCCTGGAACCACGACCGGCTCTGGCCCAAGGCGTTCGTCCACGTCGCCGACGACGGTCGGGCCCGGGTGTACGGAGAGGTGATCGCCGACCTGGAACGCGGCGTGACCCCACACCAGCTCGACCAACTGCTCGACTGTGGCATCTCCACCGGTTGCCAGCTCGCCGTGGCGGTCCGCCGACTGCCCGGCGCGGTGCCGTCGTGACCGGCCGGGACGAGTTCACCGGCAGCCGCACCGGCACGCCACGCACCGGCTCCGGTGACCGCCTCGCGCGGGGCCGCGTACCGGCGCTGGAGACCGCGCTCGCCGAGGCCCGGGACCTCCCCGACGGCCCGGCCCGGCAGGTGGCCCTGGAGCGGCTCGCCGAGCGCGCCGACGCGGCCGGCGACGTCCGGTCCGGGATGGACGCGCGGTTCGCGTTGATCGAGGCGTACCTGCTGCACGGGGAGCGGTGGCGTCTGGTCGAGCCGGTTCGACGCTGCCGGGCCGCCGCCGACCACCGGCCCGACCTGCTCACCGAGACGGAGACCGGGCTGCTGCTGCGCTACCAGCGGTACGCGGTGGAGGCGCTGCTCGGCACCCCCCGGGTCGGGCTGGACCAGACCCGGTCCCTGCTGCACGACCTGGCCCACCGCGTCGGCGCTGATGGTCCGGACACACCGACAGTCGCGGAGCTGCACTGCCGGATCGCCGATCACCTGGGCGACGAGCCCACCGCCCGGCACTGGTACGAGCGATGGTCCGGAAAGCGGCCGGGCCCGGCCGGCGGCTGCCCGGGCTGCGCCTCCGCCCGGCGCGCCGAGCTGCTGGCCGGCTGGGGCGAGTGGCACGCGGCGGTCAGCGAGCTCGGGGAAACCGACGGCGACCCGCGGTCCTGCACCGACCAGCCCGAGCGGAACCTGGTCGCCGGTCTACTGCCGGCACTGCGCACCGGCGAGCCAGCGCGGGCGGCGACGGCGCACGTGCGGGCGTACCGCCGGCACCGGCGGGAGCGCGCGGCGTTCCCGCACCTCGCCGCGCACCTGCGGTTCTGCGCGCTGGGCGGGCACCTGGAGCGGGGCCTGGCCATTCTGGCCGAGCAGCTGCCCCGGTTGGACCAGCCGACCGACGATCTCGCCGCCATGGAGTTCGCCGCCGCCGGGGCACTGGTCTGCGGGCTGGCCGCCGACGCAGGGCTGGGCGGGCGGACGATGCCCCGACCGGCGTACGGCGAGCGAACAGCCACCGAGTTGGACGTCGCCACGCTCGGGGCGCTGCTGCTCGGGGTTGCCAACGAGTTGGCCGGCAGCTTCGACGCGCGCAACGGCACGGGGCACCACTCCGGACGGATGGCCGCCTGGCTGGCCGAGCGCCCGCTCGCGGCGCCGGTGCCGCTGCCCAGCGACGACGAGCCCGACGCCGACCGGGCCGACGTCCAGGCCGACGCCGAGCCCGAGCTGGGCGAACGCGAGTTGTCGGCGCTCTCCCTCGACATGATCACCGGGATCCTGGACGGGCGCGGCGACCGGTACCTGGTGGACGAGGGCGAGACAGTGGTCGGCCACTGGGAGGGGACGGTGATCCAGTTCCGGCGGGCCGGTGAGCGCGGCGAGGTGCTGCACGCCCGCGCCATGGCCAACCGCCGGCTGCCGGCGGCCCGCCGCGCCGAGGCGTACGCCTTCTGCAACGCCTGGAACCACGACCGGCTGCTGCCCAAGGCGTACGCGCACGACCTCGGCGACGAGTTGGTGCTGGCCGGCGACGTGGCCACCGACCTGGCGCACGGGGTCGCCCCGGCGCAGCTACGGGTCCTCATGGACGCCGCCATCGCCACCGGCATCGCGTACGCCGAGGCTGTCGCCGCGCTGCCCTGATTCGCAAGAGGCGCCAACGGTTGCAGTTGACGCGCGACTGCACGACATCCGACAGCTCGCAACCGGGAGTACGGCACCGAGGTGATATCGCCGTCAGCCCCACCGCAACCCCTCGGGAGTCGTCATGAACCGCCCGCTCCGGTCCGGCATTCTCGGTGCCGCCGTACTCGCCCTGTCCGCCCTCGCCGCCCTGTCCGCCCTCGCCGCCCCGACCGTTGCCGGTGCCGCCCCTGCCAAGCCGACCGTCTCGCCGAGCACGACGGCCGGGAGCGCCGCACCGACGATCCTGGCACGGGCCGACATCGCCTTCCTCAGCGGCGACCCGTGGCACCCGTCGGGCCCGCTGGAGGTCAAGGTCGTCAACCACGGTGAGGCAGCGGCGAAGGGCTTCTTCGTGCTCCGCCTGCCACAGAACGCCGACCTGACCGCTGGCGGCGGCTGCCGGGCCGGCGGCGGTGCGACGAGGACCTGGGTCTGCGGCGGCGCGGAACTGCCCGCCGGGGGCGATCGGACGTACCGCCTGACGGTGACCTCATCGGCTGCGCAGCCGGTCTTCGGGGTGGCCGAGTGGGGTTCCGTTGCCGGTCAGGACGCCACCGGCCGCGCCGACCGACCCACCGACTTCCGGATCAACTGGCCGGACCCCACGACACTGCGGCTACGGGCCGCCGCCGGCCCGGTCGTCGACGGTGCCGCGACCATCCGGGTGCTCGTCACGAACACCGGCACGTTCGACATCGGCGGGTACTCGTTGAACGTCGCCACCCCGGACGGGGTGCGGGTGACCGCACCGGGGTGCTCCGACAGCGGCCGGATGAACGGTGTGGGCTGCGAGATCCTGCGCGAGCGCCGCCTCGCGGACGGCGCCACCGACAGTTTCGACGTACGGGTGGCGGCCACTGGCGGCACGAAGAGCGTTCGGCTCTGGCTCGCGCCCACCAACCGGTACACCAACCAGGACACCTCGGTGACGCTCCGCCTGACCGGCGGCGGATCCGGAGGCGGCGAGGCCACCACCGCGCCACCGGCCGACCCGACCCCGCCAGCGACCACGGCACCGGCCACGCCCGCCCCGGAGGCAACGGAACTGCCGCGCACCGGCACGACCACCGTCGCGTACGGCCTGATCGGCGTGTCACTGCTGACCCTCGGCGGCGGACTGCTGCTACTGCGACGCCGGCTCCAGCGCGACTGACCCAGAACGGCGGGCCCAATCGTGAGACGACGATGCCCGTCCGCACACGAGGTGCGGACGGGCATCGTGACGCGTGCGGTCAGACCTCGACGACGGTGGGCACGATCATCGGCCGACGACGGTACTTGTCGTTGACCCACCGCCCCACTGTCCGCCGGACGATCTGCTGAAGCTGGTGCGGGTCGGTGATGCCGTCCGCCGCAGCCCGGTTGAGCGCCTCGGTGACCAGCGGCACCACCGGGTTGAACGCCTCCGGGTCCTCGGAGAAGCCCTTCGCGGAGAGCGTCGGGCCGGCGACCACCTTGCCGGTGACCGAGTCGACGACAACCGTGGTGGCGATAAAACCGCCGTCACCGAGGATCCGCCGTTCGGTGAGCAGCGACTCGCTGACGTCACCGACGGCGAGGCCGTCCACGTAGACGTACCGGCTCTTCACGTGCCCCACCACGCTGGCGCGGCCCTCGACCAGGTCGACCACGTCGCCGTCCTCGCAGATCACCACCCGGTCGGCGGCGACCCCGGAGTCGATGCCGAGCCGGGCGTGGGCGCGCAGGTGGCGCCACTCGCCGTGCACCGGCATCAGGTTGCTGGGCCGGACCACGTTGAGCAGGTAGAGCAGTTCCCCGGCGGGTGCGTGCCCGGAGACGTGCACCTTGGCCACGTCCTTGTGCACGACCACCGCGCCAGCCCGCGCGAGCCGGTTGATCACCCGGTAGACCGAGGTCTCGTTGCCCGGCACCAGCGACGAGGCCAGCACGACGGTGTCACCGGGAGCGATGGTGATGTGCCGGTGGTCGCCGCTGGCCATCCGGCCCAGGGCGCTCATCGGCTCACCCTGGGAACCGGTGGACATCAGCACGATCTCGTCCGGCGGCAGCGTGGTCGCCTCGTCGATGCTGATGACCAGGCCGGCCGGGATGTTGAGCAGGCCGAGGTCCCGGGCGATGCCCATGTTGCGGACCATGGACCGGCCGATCAGCGCGACCTTGCGGCCGTGCTCGGCGGCGGAGTCGAAGACCTGCTGCACGCGGTGTACGTGCGAGGCGAACGAGGCCACGATGATCCGACCCTTGGCCTTAGCGAAGATCGAGTCGAGCACCGGGCCGATCTCCCGCTCCGGGGTGACGAAACCGGGGATCTCCGCGTTGGTGGAGTCGGACAGCAGCAGGTCGACGCCTTCGGCGCCGAGCCGGGCGAAACCGGCCAGGTCGGTGATCCGGCCGTCCAGCGGCAGCTGGTCCATCTTGAAGTCGCCGGTGTGCAGCACCAGGCCGGCGGGGGTGCGGATGGCCACCGCGAGGGCGTCCGGGATCGAGTGGTTGACAGCGAAGAACTCACACTCGAACGGACCGAGCCGCTCGCGGCCGCCCTCCCGCACGGTCAGCGTGTACGGCTGGATCCGCCGCTCGGCCAACTTCGCCTCGACCAGGGCGAGGGTGAACTGTGAGCCGACCAGCGGGATGTCGGGCTTGTGGGCGAGCAGGTACGGCACCGCGCCGATGTGGTCCTCGTGACCGTGCGTCAGCACGATCGCCTGGACGTCGGCCAGCCGGTCCAGGATCGGACCGAAGTCGGGCAGGATCAAATCCACACCCGGCTGCTCGACGTCGGGGAACAACACCCCGCAGTCGACGATCAGCAACTTGCCGTCGTACTCGAAGACGGTCATGTTCCGACCGATGGCACCGAGCCCGCCGAGCGGGATGATCCGCAGGCCGCCTTCCGGCAGCGGCGGGGGTAGCTCCGCCTCGATGTGCGCCTCGGTCACGCGTCCACCTCATTCTGCGACGCCGTTACTCGACGTCCATCGTGTCGTTCGTTCATTCGGGCAGCTCCAGGCCCGCTGCCGCGAAGTCCGCGCGCAGCTGGGCGATCTCGTCGTCGGTGGCGTCCACGAGCGGGGGTCGCACCGGGCCGGCCGGCAGGCCCAGCGACGCCAGGCCCGCCTTCACCAGAATGGTGCCCTGGGTACGGAAGATGCCGGTGAACAGCGGCAGCAGCCGCCGGTGCAGGGCCAGCGCGGTAGGCATGTCCCCCGCGTCGTACGCCTCGATCATCTGTGCGGTCAGCGCCCCGGTGAAGTGCGTCGAGGTGCCGACCACGCCCACGCATCCGACGGCCAGCGCCGGCAGGGTGAGGGCGTCCTCACCGCTGTAGAAGGCGAGGGTGGTGCGGCTGGTGACCCAGCTGGTGGCGGTCAGGTCGCCCTTGGCGTCCTTGACCGCGACGATCCGGCCGTGTTCGGCGAGCCGGACCAACGTCTCGGTGTCGATCGGCACGCCGGAGCGGTGCGGAATGTCGTACAGCATCACCGGCAGGCCGGTGGCATCGGCCACCGCGGTGAAGTGTCGCAGCAACCCGCTCTGCGGCGGCTTGTTGTAGTACGGGGTGACCACCAGCAGGCCGTGCGCACCCGCCTTCTCGGCGGCGGCGGCCAGCTCGATGGTGTGCCGGGTGTCGTTGGTGCCGACGCCCGCGACCACCTTGGCGCGGTCACCGACGGCCTCCACCACGGCCCGGATCAGGTGTTCCTTCTCCGCGTCGGTGGTGGTCGGCGACTCGCCGGTGGTGCCATTGACCACCAGCGCGTCGTTGCCCTGCTCGTCGACCAGGTGGCTCGCCAGCCGGGCGGCGCCGTCGAGATCGAGGGAACCGTCGGGGGTGAACGGGCTCACCATGGCTGTGAGCAGCCGGCCGAAGGGGCGGGACGCCGGTCGGGCCGCGGCGTCGAGGTGGTCGTGCGTCATACCCTCCAACCTAGCGGACGACCAGCCGAGGCCCGCCGGGGAAGGGCTCAGGACGCCTCGTGCGGGCTGGCCGCCACTTCGGTGCCGTCCGGCAACGTGGTGATCACGAAGTCGGCGAACACGTTCGGGGCGACCCCCTGGAGCTGGCGCAGGCACTCCACGGCCAGCTCACGGATCTCCACGTCGGCGTGCTCGGTGGCCCGCATCGCGATGAAGTGCCGCCAGGCCCGGTAGTTGCCGGAGACCACGATCCGGGTCTCGGTGGCGTTGGGCAGCACCGCGCGGGCAGCCTGCCGGGCCTGCTTACGGCGCAGCGTCGGGTTGGGCTCGTCGGAGAAGCGCTGCTCGAGGCCCTCCAACAACTCGGTGTACGCCCGAACGCTCGCCTCGGCGGCCTCCACGAACTTCTTGTGCAGCTCCGGGTCGTCGGCGATGACGGCCGGCTCGACCATGGCCGCGTCCCGCTCCGGGACGTAGCGCTGCGACAGCTGGGAGTACGAGAAGTGCCGGTGCCGGATCAGCTCGTGGGTGAAGGAGCGGGACACCCCGGTGAAGTAGAAGGTGACCGACCCGTGCTCCAGCACGCTCAGGTGGCCCACTTCGAGGATGTGCGCCAGGTAGCCGGCGTTGGTGGCGGTCGCCGGGTTCGGCTTCTTCCACGACTGGTAGCAGGCCCGACCGGCGAACTCGGCGAGCGCCTGGCCGCCCTCCGCGTCGGTCGACCACGGCACGTCGTCCGGGGCCGCGAATTGGGTCCACGCGATCAACTTGACCTGGGGCTGCACCATGTCCGGCATTCCTGGGACTTTAGTGGTGGGGTGCCGCCCGACCCAACTCAGGCGCGCCCCGTGCAATGTCGATCACTCAGACAACGCCGAACCCGCCGATGCCCAAGGCGTTGGCCGGGGTCGGGGGTCCGGGGTCCGGGGTCCGGGGTCCGGGGTCCGGGGTCCGGGCGTCGTCGACGGGGCCGGGGCGGACAGTGCCGTCGGCGTCCTCTGGAGCTGAATCGTTGGCGACATCAGCCCTGGCGGATGGGTCACCAAAGCCGGCGACCAAGGCCCGGGCGCCGTTCAGGTGCCCCAGCGACTCGAGCGGGCCAAGCGGACCGAGCAGCCCAAGCGACCCAGGCCGCCCGCGCCCGAGCGACCCGCGTCCGAACAGCCCGAGCCCAAGCGACCCGAGCCCAAGCGATCCGGCCCCGAACGACCCAACCCCGAACGGCCCTAGCCCGAACGGTCCAAGCGGCTCAGCAGCCGCTTCCGCTCTCAAGATCACGCAACATCCTGGAGGTAGTGCCATCCGGCGCGCCCGAAACCACTACTTCCAGGATCGAGCACGATATTGGGGCGAGGTGCGTCGGCAACCGTGCGCCGCGCACGCGGGTGTGCGGCTGCTCAGTGGGTGATCGACTCGGTTTCCTGAAAGTCGGGGTCTCCGGGTCGCTTGGGCTCAAGTGGTTGTTGCAACGGGGTGGATTCTCGTCAGGATGAGGGGTCATGCCGGGGCAGAGGTTGTCGTCCGCGGAGCGGGCGCAGA
>NZ_JBEZGJ010000063.1:0-36767 GCF_040649965.1 Micromonospora sp. NPDC048843 | reverse complement strand
CGGTCGGGGTCGACCTGTCACTCGGCATGCTGCACACCGGCAAGCGGGCCCGGCCCGAGGTGCCGCTGCTGGCCGGAGACGCGCTGCGGCTGCCGAGAGGCTGGGCCGCGTCGACGACGGCACGGGGGATGCCGCCGACCACAATGGAGGAGAAATGATCGAACCGGTCTGGGGGCCCGTGCACCGGGACATCGTCGACCTGCTCGCCGATCATCCCGCGGACGTGCCGGCCGTGGTCGATCATCTGACCAAGCTCCAGGACATGCTGGTCCGGTTGCCACCGTTGGAAGCCAGTTGCCCCCTCGCTGACTTCAACAAGCTCTACCTGACCATCACCAGCAGCGTGCTGGACGGGCTGTACGACGACCGCTTCGTCGACCCGGTCTTCCTCTCCCGGCTCGACGTCGAGTTCGCCGCCCGGTACTTCGACGCGATGCGGCTGTGGACCGACTCCAGCCCCGGCACCCCGAAGGCGTGGTCGTGCCTCTTCGAGCGGATGCAGGGGCCGGATGCCCGGCCGCTGCCGTCGGCGGCGGCCGGGGTGAACGCGCACATCAACTTCGACCTGCCGTTCGCCCTGGTGACCACGTTCGATCACCTGGAGTCGGAGCCGGTTGACGGCAGCGACCAGCACCACGACTACCTCGAGATCAACAACATCTTCGCGGACAAGATCCCCGGCCTACGCCGGGGCTACCTGGAGCGGTGGCAGCTGCTCATCGACATGCTCAACGGCGACATCGACGACTGGTACCAGGGGGAACTGGTCGAGTACACCCGCGATGTCGCCTGGCGTAACGCGCAGAAGATCTGGCGGTGCCGGCACGATCCGGACGCCCGCGAGTGTGAGCGCACGCGGTTGGACGACAACGCCGCGGCGCTCGGCCGGTTGCTGCTCTCGCCCCTCGGGGCGTTCCTGCAGTAGCCGGGACGGGGGGCCTCCGCGCTCCGCCCCGTGGGGGGCGGCGGAGCGCGGGGGCGCGTCCCACCAGTTCCACCCCGCGTGGCCGCCCGAGGTCGGGTCGGTCACGCAGGGGACAGCCGGTCGGCCCGGGGGGTGTCGACCGTCTGCCACCGTCGGCCGGCCCGGGGGGTGTCGGCCGGCGGTGGGGGAGCGCCGAACGGGGGTCACGCCGACGGCGTGTGGATCCGGGGGTGTCGGCGGGCTCGGATCGGGTACGCCCGCGCCATGACCGTCCTGGCCCGGCGTCGGCCCGCCGCCCGCCCCCGGCCCGCGCGGCCCGGCCCCCTGCGGCCGGGCGGCCCGGTGTCGCGACCCACCGCTCGGCCCGGCGCCCGATGACCGGCGCCGTGGCCCGTTTCCCGTTCCGCTTCGATCCGGTCTTCCGCCCGGTGCTGGCGCTGCTGGGGGTCCGCCCGGCGACGGCCTGGGTCGCCGTCACCGAACGGGACCTGATGATCCGGTACGGGCCGTGGCGGCTGCGGACCGACCGGGACAACGTCACCGCCGTCGAGCTGAGCGGGCCGTACCGCTGGTGGCGGGCGATTGGTCCGCACCTGTCGCTGGCCGACGGCGGGGCGACCTTCGGCAGCAGTGCGGCCGGCGGGATCTGCCTGCGCTTCGGCGTACCGGTGGCGGCGCTGGTGCCCGGGGGGCGGCCCCGGCACCCGGCGGCCACTGTGACAGTCGCCGACCCGCCCGCGCTGGCCCGGCTGCTCGCCGTCGCGGACCTGTCCTGAGCAGGCCGAACAGGTGCCCGGTTCCGCCGATCGGGCGGCGGGGCACCGCCTACCGTCAGATCAGGACCTGTGAGGGTGGGACTGGCGATGGCTGACGAGCACCGGGCGAAACCACGGCGCTGGAGCGGGCGCCGCCACGCGCCGAGCGGGCCGGACCCGGCGCTGCGGGCGGCCCGCGATCCGGCGCGCCCACACCGGGGCGGCCGGCAGGGTGTCGTGGTGCCCGACCGCGTGGCCACCCCGACCCGCTCGGCGCCGCCGGCCAGCCCGCTGCGCCGGTGGCTCTTTCAGCACCAGGTGCAACCGCCCGGCCCCGAGGCGACCGAGGGACAGAACCGTCGGCACGCCTGGTGGCAGGTGATGTGCCTGACCGGCGTGGACTACTTCTCCACGCTGTCGTACCTGCCGGGCATCGCTGCGGTGGCGGCCGGGGCGCTCTCCCCGTTGGCGACCCTGTTGATCGTCGTGCTCACCCTGTTCGGCATGCTGCCGATGTACCGGCGGGTGGCCCACGAGAGCCCGCACGGTCAGGGTTCGGTGGCGATGTTGGAGCGGTTGTTGCCGTTCTGGCGGGGCAAGATCTTCGTCCTCGTGCTGCTCGGCTTCGTGGCCACCTCCTGGATCATCACGATCACCCTCTCCTCGGCCGACGCCACAGTGCACCTGCTGGAGAACCCGTACCTGCCGGACGTCCTGCACGGGTCCCTGGTGCCGGTGGTGGTGACCGTGGTGCTGCTGCTCATCCTCGGCGGGGTGTTCCTGCTCGGGTTCCGCGAGGCGGTGGTGGTGGCCATCCCGCTGGTCGCGGTCTTCCTGGTGCTCAACGCGGTGATCGTCGTGGTCGCGGTGGCCCGGATCGTCGAGGATCCGGGCATCGTGTCGAACTGGACGGCCGCGGTGACCTCGACCGGTGGCGGACCCGGCCAGGTGCTGTTCACCGCCGTGTTGGCGTTCCCGCTGCTGGTGCTGGGGCTGTCCGGTTTCGAGACCGGGGTCAGCATGATGCCCCTGGTGGCGGCCGACGGCCCGGACAAGCAGGCCCGCCTTGCCGCCCGGATCCGCAACACGCGCCGGCTGCTCACCACCGCTGCGCTGATCATGTCGGTGTACCTGATCTCGACGACCTTCGTGACCACTGCGCTCATTCCGGCGGAGGAGTTCCGGCCGGGCGGCGGCGCGAACGGACGCGCGCTGGCGTTCCTGGCGCACGCCTACCTGGGGGAGGTGTTCGGCAGCGTCTACGACGTGAGCAGCGTGCTCATCCTGTGGTTCGCCGGCGCCTCGGCGATGGCCGGGCTGATCAACATCGTGCCGCGCTACCTGCCGTCGTACGGCATGGCGCCGGAGTGGGCGCGGGCGGTACGCCCCGTGGTGATCGTCTACACCGTCGTCAGCGTCGCCATCACGATCGCCTTCCGCGCCGACGTCAACGCCCAGGCCGGGGCGTACGCCACCGGGATCCTGGCCATGATGGTGTCCGGGGCGGTGGCGGTGACGATCTCCGCGGCCCGTCACCAGCGGCGTGGCTCCGCGATCGGCTTCACAGCGCTGACCCTGGTGCTGCTGTACGCGCTGCTGGAGAACGTCATCGAACAGCCGGACGGCATCACGATCTCCGCGCTGTTCATCCTCGGCATCATCGTGGTCTCGTTGGTCTCCCGGGTCACCCGGACCACCGAGCTGCGCGCCGAGCGGATCGAGTTCGACGAGGCGGCCCGTCGGTTCATCACCGAGTCGCTGGCGCACGACGGGCAGCTGCACCTGATCGCGAACAAGCGGCAGAAGGGGTCGGTGAAGGAGTACACGCTCAAGGAGCGGGCGCAGCGCGGGATGAACCCGGTGCCCGGGGCCGCGGACGTGCTGTTCCTGGAGATCGATGTGGTCGATCCGTCGGAGTTCAGTCAGGTGCTGCGCGTGCACGGGATCGAGGTGGGCGGCTTCCGGGTGCTGCGAGCCAACAGCCCGGCCGCGCCGAACGCGATCGCCGCGATCCTGCTGGCCCTGCGGGACGCCACCGGGGTCCGGCCGCACGCGCACTTCGAGTGGTCGGAGGGCAGCCCGATCGCGCACCTGGCGCGCTACCTCATCCTGGGCCGGGGGGACACCCCGCCGGTGGTGCGGGAGATCATCCGACGGACCGAACGGGACCCGCTGCGCCGGCCCGGCATCCACGTGGGCGGGTGACCTCGATGCTGCTCTGACAGCTTTGAAGATGAAAGAGTGCACTCTTCACGTTCACGCCTTCCTGTCCGTATTGCGGACCTATCGTGACGTTTGGTAGCCGGCGAACACGTCGAGCCCCCCGCGCCCGAATCGGCGCGCGGCCACGTCACGTACGCAGGAAGGTAGGCACCGTTGATGTCCACGTACCGAGAGGGAGACCGCGCGACCCGACCCAGACGGCGCTCCCGATGGTTCCTAGCCAGCGGCTTGCTGGCGGGGAGCCTGGTCGTGGGAGCGGCCGGCGCGGCCGCCGCCGCCGACCGCGCCCTCACCCTCCCCGGACTGGCCCGGCTGACCCCGGCAGCCGACGACGACCGCCGCGACGGCGACCGGCGGGGTACGCAGCCCGGCCAGGACGACGCGGAGCGGGCCCGCCCGACCACCCCGGGCACCGGCAAGCGGGGCGTCGTGTCGGTGCCGTGCGACGCCGCGAAGCTGGTGGCGGCGCTGGTCACTGCCAACGCCGAGGGCGGCGGCGAACTCCGCCTCGCGCCCAAGTGCCGCTACACCCTCACCGAGGCGTTCCACGAGACCGACCAGTACGACGGCGGGATCCGTGACGCCCGGGAAGCCGCCGACGCCGCCGAGACACCCGGCGACGCCGAGGCGCCGCCACACAACCCGGCCGACGACACCGCCGGCCTGCCGGTGATCTACCAGCCGATCACTGTCGACGGCGCGGGCGCCACCATCGCCCGGGCCGCCCAGGCCGCCTCGTTCCGCTTCTTCACCGTCCGCGACGGCGGCGAGCTGACCCTGCGCGACGTGGAACTGCACAACGGCCGCTCGGCCATCGAGGGCGGCAGCGTGCACGTGGTGCACGGCGCCACCGCCGTTGTGGAACGTGTCACCGTCACGCAGAGCACCTCGCTGTCGCCCGAGGGGGGTGGCGGCGGCATCTTCAACGACGGCAACATGGTGGTCACCGACTCCACGTTCGTCGGCAACAGCGCCTCCGGCGCCGCGGGCAAGGGCGGGGGCCTGCTCAACGGCGGCGTGCTGACGCTGAAGCGCTCGGAGTTCCACCGCAACAGCGCCAACGCCTACGGCGGCGGGCTGGGCAACTACCGTGGTGCCGCCGAGGTGGAGAGCGCCTCCTTCACCCAGAACAGCGCCGGCCAGGGTGGCGGGCTGGCCAGCTTCTCGGCCCGGACGAAGGTCTCCGACACCGAGCTGCTGGACAACACAGCGCAGGTCGGCGGCGGTGCCGCCAACTCCGACGCGGTGCTGGTGATGCGCACGATGACCATCCGCGGCAACACGTCCACAGTCAACGGCGGCGGCGTCTCGACGGTGAAGGGCCTGACGCCGATCGACGACAGCGTGATCGACGGCAACACCACCCACGGCCTCGGAGCCGGCATCTACTCCGACAAGGCGAATCTGCTGGTCCGCGGCAGCGACGTGACCCGTAACGAGGCTGTCGGCGCCGCGTCCCAGGGCGGGGGCATCTACGCCAGCGCGGGCTCGGTGGCGATCTACACCAGCAAGATCACCCACAACGCGTCGACGGTGAAGCCCGGCGGCATCTTCGGCATGCACGCCCAGGTCAAGATCGACGATGAGAGCGTGGTGGTCGAGAACGAGCCGACCAACTGCGAGGGCAGCCAGGTGCCGATCGCGCACTGCTTCCGCTGAGCGTCGACCCGCGCACCATCCCGAGCGCGTTCATCCTGTGTGCACCGCCCGTCCGGACGATCGTCCGGACGGGCGGTGCACCGTCCTGCTCCTCGTCACGGCGTCAACCCATCGCGCGCAACCGGCCGGAGAGGTCGCCGGCGAAGAAGTCGAGGAAGCCGTCCGGGTCGGGGCCGGCGTTCTGCAGGACGATGTGGTCGAAGCCGGCCTCGACGTACGACCGGACCTTGGCGACGTGGGGTTCCGGGTCCGGGCCGATGGCGAAGAGCTGCCGGATGTGCTTCTCCTCGACGTACGCGCTGGCCGCGTCGAAGTTGACCGGGTTCGGCAGTTCGCTCATCACCTTCCAGCCGGTGACCATCCATCGGCTCGTCTGCAACACCGCCTGCACCGCCTGGTGCTCGTCGGTGGCCCAGGCCAGTGGCACCTCGGCGTAGCGCGGGCCCGAACCCTGGGCGCGTCGGTAGTGCTCGACGATCGACGCGTCCGGCTCGGTGGCGAACAGGCCGTCGCCCAACTCGGCGGCGAGCCGCGCCGACACCTCACCGCTGGCCGCCACCGCGATCACGGGCAGGGTGTCCGGCAGATCGAAGATCCGGGCGTCCTCCAGTTGCAGGTGCCGGCCCTCGTACGACTGGTAGCCGCCCTGCCAGAGCAGCCGGACGATCTCCAGCGCCTCGCGCAGTCGCTCGTGTCGCCCCCGCACGCTGGGGAAGCCCTGCCCGACGACGTGCTCGTTGAGCCGCTCTCCGGCGCCCACCCCGAGGGTGAACCGGCCGTCGGAGATCAGCGCCATGGTCGCCGCGGCCTGTGCGATGATCGCCGGGTGGTAGCGGACGGTCGGGCAGGTGACCCCGGTGGCCAGGCGCAGGGTGCTGGTCTTG
The DNA here is from genome assembly GCF_040649965.1 of Micromonospora sp. NPDC048843. NCBI lineage: Bacteria > Bacillati > Actinomycetota > Actinomycetes > Micromonosporales > Micromonosporaceae > Micromonospora > Micromonospora sp. NPDC048843. The sequence continues at coordinate 30,321 of NZ_JBEZGJ010000063.1, read as the reverse complement.
GCCGCGATGGCGCCGAGCACGCTCCAGGTGAAGGACGAGTGCCCCTGAGCGTCCAGCCACGGGTGGAAGTGGTCGCTCATCTCGACGAAGTCGAAGCCGGCTCGCTCGGCCAGGACGGCCTGCCGGATGATCTCCTGCGGGCCGTACCCCTCTGCGGCCAGCTTGTAGCCGATCTGCATGCCCACACTCCCGATCCCGTTCGCTGACTGAGGCATCGGCGGTTCCCGGCCCCGGCGCGGACAAACGCCGACGGGCTGCAAACCAGCCTCCTAGGATGCCTTAGGCGGTGTGCGGAGGTCGACGTCAGGCATGAAGGACAACATCCAGCCGCCGGACATCGCTCAGCGCACCAGCAGATCGATGACGCCCGTCAGGTCCTCCTCGCCACCGCCCTCCGCCAGGCGGCGACGCATCAGGTCGAAGTAGGGGCGGAGCAGTTCGGGGCTGACGCCCTGCTGCTCGGCGGTGCGCAGAAAGGTCGGCGTGCCGGCCACCTGCATGGCGAGAGGGGAGACGACGCCAGTGGTGTAGTCCCCGCTGCGCAGTTGGTCGGCTGTCCGGTGCACCGCCGGGACCATCGCGACGAGCCAGTCGGCGAGCAGTGGGGCGAGCGCCGCCGGGTCGATGTCCTCCCGACGGATCAGGGCGAAGGCGTGCGCGGCCCCGGCGAACATTCCGTACATGGCGCTGAGCAGAGCCACGTCGTGCAGGGCCGCGAAGCCCGCGTCCTCGCCGACGTAGGTGGTGCCGACCGGGACGCCCAGCGTCTCCCGGTGCCGTTCGAACAGCGCTGGCGAGCCGCTGTAGAAGACGTAGCCGCCGGCCTCCGGCACGCCGACCATCGGCGGGACAGCCATGATTCCACCGTCCAGGTAGCGGGCGCCGCGGCTGCGGGCCCAGGCCGCGCGGGCGCGGGCCTGGGCAGGGGTACTGGTGGTCAGGTTGACCAGATCCCGGCCGACCAGGTCGACACCAGCCAGCACCTCGTCGACCGAGCTGTCGTCCAACAGGCAGACGACGACCAGGGTGCTCGCCGCGACCGCCTCAGCGGCGCTGCCCGCGACCCTCGCCCCGTCGGACGCGAGCGCTGTCGCGCGGGCCGGAGTGCGGTTCCAGACGGTGAGCGGGTAGCCGGCGGCAAGCCAGGCGCGGGACAGCGCGGTACCCATCGCGCCGAGCCCCAGCATCGTGACGCGGGGCTTCTCCACAGTGTTCTGTTGTTCCATGCTGATTAGGCTGGTCATCGGCCCCCAGGTGATCAAGTACGCACTTCGGAGTGCGTGGTTTCCCGGGGGTGAGCGAGCACGTCGGAGGGGTGGGTATGGCGACGGTGAACCGGCCGGGCACCGCGGACGGACACATCTGCGGTATCGACACCGCGATGGAGGTGATCGGCGGCAAGTGGAAGGTGCTGATCCTCTGGGCACTCCACGAGCACCCCCTGCGTCGCTTCGGCGAGCTGCGTCGACTGCTTCCGGGGATCACCGAGAAGGTGCTGGCCTCCCACCTACGGGAGATGGAGGCGGACGGCGTCGTGCACCGCGCCTCCTACGACGAGGTGCCGCCCCGCGTCGAGTACTCGTTGACCGAGGACGGCACGCGCCTCAACGACGCCCTCGAGCCACTGGCCGCCTGGGGACGCGACCGGTCGACCGTTCGACGGTCGGGGGAGGAGACGGGCTAGTGCTCCCGAGCGACCTCGCCGAAACCGCCTCGGCCCGTGCCTCCGCAGTGGGGGCACGGGCCGGGATACGTCTGTCGTCTACTTGGAAGGCTCGGGCAGCTTGCAGTCGACCTTCGGGTTGGCGCCGATGTAGTTCAACGGCCCGGCCACGATGGTGACCAGGATGGTGCCGGCCTCGGCGCAGTTGGTGTCGTCGCCGCTGTAATAACCGCGCTGGCCACCGGCGATGGCGCCGATCACCAACCAGATCACGACGATGACTCCGAGAATCGAGGTGCCGCGCATCGCTGCCTCCTGAGGTATGTGGTGGATCTGAGGTGCAGCCGTTGTACCCAATCGGGTCGCGCGGCTAACGGTTGCGCGCGACGACCCCCCGCGGATCCCCCATCCGGCCGATGCCGTCCGCCGTTGTGTACCGCCCGGGCATCCGCCGCCCGCACCGGGTAGCGCCTGTCGGCTATCGGATCGGCGACCGACCTTGCCGTCATCCGGGTGGGTGGACGTAGAACTGCCTCACGGCCCCGCCGAGGAGGACTCATGGACGCCCCGACACCGCCCCTCTATATCGACCGCCCCGAGGACGTCGCGGTCGCGGCCCGCGCGCTTGCTGGCGGCGCGATCGTCGCGGCGGCGTTCGCCAACTTCTACGTCATCGTGACGCGTCCCGACGCGGCCACCGTGCGCCGGGTCAACCTGGCCAAGGGCCGACCTGTCCACCAGGTCGGCAGCATCACCACAGCGATCGGCCGGATCCCCGGGATGTTCGACTGGACGCGGATCTCGCCGCGGTTGCCGGTCGGTCGGGTGCGGGCGCTGATGGACGCCCTCTACGGGGCGGGGCCGTTCGGCTTCCGCGGGCCCGCGGCGGATCGGCTCCCCGAGCACCTCACCCAGATCGACCAGGGGATGCGGACCACCCAGGTGATCGCACCGGGGTTGACCTGCCCGTCCAACGCGTTCTTCGAGCGGGCGCTCGCCGAGACTGGAACGGATCACCTCTACATCACCTCGGCGAACCGGTCCCGGCATCTCACCGGAGCGGCGGAGGAACCGGCGCACTGGAAGGCGGGCGCCCTCGCCGCCGACTTCGCCCACCTCGACGATCTGGTGGTGCTGGTCCATCGGGACGAGGCTGCGGCCCGCGCCGCGTACCCGGGCTACCTCACCACCTCGGTCACCCTGCTCTCGTTCCACGCGCCCGAGGGTGACCTCGAAGAACCGCCGGTGCTCACCGTGGACCGGCACGGCTCGCTGCACCTGGACGATGTCCGCCGCGCAGCCGCGCCGCTCGGTCTCCAGGTGCGCCTGGCCGGAGGTGCCCGGGAACGATTGCAGGTCCGGGGGTACGCCGGGGCACTGGTGTGAGCGGCTATCGCATCGGCCTGGTGGTGCCCAGTTCCAACACCACGATGGAGACCGAGATCCCGGCGATGCTGCGCCGACGTGAGGTCGTCGATCCGACGGTCCGCTTCACCACCCACGCCAGTCGGGTACGGCTGCGTCAGGTGACCGCCGACGAGTTGGCCCGGATGAACCGCTCCGCCCTGCGGTGTGCCGCGGAATTGGCCGACGCCCGCTGCGACGTGCTCGCGTACGCCTGTCTGGTGGCGGTGATGTGCGAGGGCGCCGGCGCGCACGAGCGGGCCGAGCGGCGGTTGGGCCGCGCGGCCGGTCGCGCCGGGCACGACATGCCGGTGGTGACCAGTGCCGGCGCGCTGGTCGCGGGGCTGCGGGCGTTGGGTGCCCGGCGGGTGGCACTGATCGCGCCGTACCTGCCGCCGTTGACAGCCACCGTCGTCGCCTACCTCGCCGCGTACGGCGTGCAGGTGACCGACGCGGTGAGCCTCTGCGAGCCGGACAACGTGGCGGTCGGGCGCATCCCCGCGGAGCGGCTGGTCGAGCTGGCCGGTCGTCTGGACGTGACCGGCGTGGACGCAGTGGTCCTCTCCGCCTGTGTGCAGCTGCCGTCGTTGGCGGCCGTGCCGCTGGTGGAGGCCCGTCTCGGCCGCCCGGTGCTCACCGCGGCGACGGCGACAGTGCATCAACTGCTCAGCGGTCTGGGTGTCGAACCGTACGTGCCCGACGCAGGTCGGCTGCTGGCCGGCCCGATTCCGCGGTGAGTGGCGGGCGTGGTTCAGTGCGGCGGTGAGGGCTTCTCCGGCGGCTTGCCGTGGCTGCGCCTGAAGTCCGCGTAGGCGACGCCCGCCAGCACCAGCAGCCCGCCGAGAGAGGCGAAGCCCGGCGGCAGGTAGAGCAGGGCGGGCGCGATGGTCAGCAGCGCCAGCACCCCACCGGGTCGGGACCACGACACCCGGCTGAAGACCTCGTACTCGAAGGCGGCACGGCCGGCCAGGAACAGTGCCGGGCCGCCGAGGATCACCGCCAGCCAGGCCGGTGGTGTCCGTCCGGTCGGCTCGTGCAGCACCAGGTGGAAGCCGGCCGCCGTGGTGACCACGCCGGCGATCATCACCAGATGGGTGTACGGGGCGCTGAACAGGAACTTGCTGGGCGACTCGGCGGCCTGGATGGCGGTCGGCAGCAACTCGCCGGACTTGTGTACGTAGATCCGCCAGAGCAGCAGCGTGGTCAGGAACGCCACAGCGAAGGCCCCAATGTTCTCGGCCTCGTTGTGCTCCATGCTGAACATGGTGCCGATCGTCAGGATGGCGTCGCCGAGCGCGATGATGAAGAACTGCTGGTAGCGCTCGGAGAGATGCTCCGCTGTGACGTTGCGCTGCTTCTCGGGCACCACCCCGAGCCCCGGCACCGGGTACGCGAGGCGGAAGCCGACGTAGTCGATGGCGAGCGCGATGGCCCAGCACACGATCCGGGCGTCCCCGCTGACGAACGCGCCGATGAGCCACGGGATCGCCGATACCGCGAACCAGAGGAAGATGCGGGCCGCCCGACGCTGGGTCTGTGGTTCGCGGCGTACCGCTGGCATCAGGAACAGGCCACGCCCGAGGTGGATCGCCACGTAGGTGCCGGCGAAGACGAGCCCCCGGTCGTTGAACGCCTCCGGGATTGCCGTGGTCATCAGCAGCGCGCCGAACATCACGGCGCTGATCAGTAGCTTGATCTCGGTGCGTTCCGGGTTGTACAGGTCGGTGACCAGCGTGGTGATCGTCCAGGTCCACCAGACGGCGGCCAGCATGATCAGTGCCTCGGCGGCGCGGTGCCAGTCGAGCTGCTCGACCATTCCCCGTGAGATGAGCGCCAGCGCGACCACGTACACCAGGTCGAAGAAGAGTTCGAGGAGGGTGACCCGGCGTGGGGCCTCCGGGTCGCGTACCGGCGGACCGCTGGCCCGTGGCGATCCGGGCTGCGGCGCGGCGAGGTGCACGGGATCTCCTGCGGAACCGCTCGACTCGATGGACCTGTCCGATCCACCTCTACGGACGGTAACGAGCGGGCGAACGCGGGATTCCGCGTTCGCCCGCTCGTCCCCCGACCGGGTCGTGTCGGGTGGTTATCCCGCTTGCGGGGATGGCGACGGCTTCTCGCCGCCACGGGGGGCGGCGAGGGCGTCAACCAGGCGGCGGGCCGAGCCGGCCAGGTTCCATCGTTGGGCGAGCTCGAGCAGCCGGTCCGGGTCGGCCGGCGCGCTCGGCAGCGCGGTGGGCAGCTCCGGCAGGGGCACGTCCAGGGCGACCCGGACCACGGTCGGCGCGACGCCCAGGTAGTCGCGTGCCGCGACCAGCTTGGCGCGCAGGCCCGGTGCGAAGGACGAGTCGGAGTCGTCGAGGGCGGCCAGGATGCCGGCGATGCTGCCGTACCGCTCGATCAGCCGGGCGGCGGTCTTGTCGCCGACGCCGGCCACCCCGGGCAACCCGTCGCTCGGGTCGCCGCGCAGCGCGGCGAAGTCGGCGTACCGGTCGGCTGGCACACCGTAGCGGGCCCGCACGGCGGCGTCGTCGCAGTCGTCGAGCTTGGCGACGCCGCGCCCGACGTAGAGCAGCCGGACCGGTCGGGCGTCGTCGACGAGTTGGAACAGGTCCCGGTCGCCGGAGACCACCTCGACCGGGCCGGGCTGGGTCACCGAGAGGGTGCCGAGCACGTCGTCCGCCTCGTAGCCGGTCGCGCCGACCGCTGTGATGCCCACAGCGGTCAGCACCTCCAGGATCATCGGCACCTGCGGGGAGAGGGTGTCCGGAACGATCTCGCCGCCCTGCGGGGCGACCCGGTGCGCCTTGTACGACGGCAGCAGGTCGACCCGCCACGCCGGGCGCCAGTCGTAGTCCAGTGCGCAGATCATCCGGTCGGCGCCCCGCACCCGGATCAGGGTGGCGAGCATGTCGAGGAAGCCGCGCACCGCGTTGACCGGGGTGCCGTCCTCGGCCTTGGCGGCGGACTCCGGAATGCCGAAGTAGGCGCGGAAGTAGAGGCTGGCTGCGTCGATCAGCAGGATCGGGGGTCGGTGTGCCACGCCGGACAGCCTGGCACAACCGTCCGACGATCTGGCGTACGCCCGGCCGCTGGTGGTGTCAGCGTCGCTCATTGGGCCGGTAGACGGTGTCCCGCCGGGCCAGGTGCTGCACGACGTAGCTGGTCACCAGCAGCAGGATCGCTACCACCACCTCGACCCAGGCCGCGACGCCGTCGGCGACGGTGACGCCGATGACCAGCAGGACCAGGCCGACGAGTGCGAGGACCCCGGCCCACAGTTGGCGGCGACGGCGGGTCGCCGCCCGGTTCGCCTGGTTCCCTGCCACGTCGGTCCTCCCGGTCGGGTCGCCCGCGCGGGCGTCCCGATCCCAGGCTAGGGCCGCGGGGACGCGCCGGGCCGGAAAACGCAGGCGGAGCACCTGCCGGCCGGTGTGCCGAAGTCGTGACGAGCTGGGCAATCGGGTGGCGACGTAGCGTCGATGTCGTCAGCGAACGGCACCGGTCGGCGGCGGGGTGTGAAATCGCCGTTGTGACAGAGAAGAGGAAATTCTCTGTCACGCCGCTGATGTCGTTCGGGTCTGAGACCGCGTGCCGCTGACGGTGCGTCCACGCCAGGGTGCCCCGGTCACCACCTGGGGCGGTGCGGCCAGGCCCGCTGCGGCATCTCCGCATCGGTTCACCGGCGAGAGCCGGTGTTATCGCTTCTGTCATCAATCCATCACCTTCAGTGACGGCTCTTTCCTGTCTGTCGATGGAAGGCTGTCGATGGCCATCCGACCCGCTGTGCCAGCCGTCGAGGGCCGAGCCGCCCATCAGGGGCAGACATTCCGCCGTTCTTCTTCAGAAGAGGTGTCACATCATGCGAGATGGATTCGCGGATCGAACCAACGACGAGTTCCTGCAAGAGGTGCTGAGCAAGGTCAACGAACTGCGGGCGCGGCACGGATCGTCGTTGCTCACCCTCGACCTGGAGCTCGTGGAGTACTCGAAGTCGCGGGCGTCCTTCATGGCCGAGAAGGGCAATCTCACCCACGAGGGTCTGCGACCGGACACCGGTGAGAACGGGTCGTGGGCGGGCGCCTCGACTGGCCCGACGGCAGGCTCCGGGACCGCTGCCGTCGACTCCTGGTACAGCGAGATCAGCAACTACGACTTCGCCACGGGGAAGGCCATCGACTCCACGAAGGCCATCGGGCACTTCACCGCGCTGGTCTGGAAGAACACCACGAAGCTGGGCGTGGGGCGGGTCGCCGGCCAGGGCACGAAATGGTGGGAGACCTACATCGTGGCCAACTTCTCGCCGCCCGGAAACATGGGAGGCCAGTACGTGATGAACGTGACGTCCGCGAGCTGAGACGCCGACCCCCGGGGGGCGTACCGGTGGTGACCGGTGCGCCCCCCGGGGCTGCCCCCGAACCGCCCTCAGGGCCGAGGCGACGGGTATGCCCGCCCCGCCCCGGCCCGTTCGTCGACGGGAATGTCGCCGTCCCCCGTTCGTCAAGCCGGCGCGTTCCAATCTGGAACGGACTATAGTCGGACGGGACCAATGGAGGTAGCCGGTGCGGCGAGAGGATCTCGCCGATGCGGACTGCGGCATCGCGCAGGCGCTCGGCGTACTGGGGGACTGGTGGACGTTCCTCATCGTGCGTGACGTCGCCGGCGGGACGACCCGCTTCGACGGGCTGCAACGCGAGCTGGGTGTCAGTCGGCGGGCGCTGACAGAGCGCCTCGGCGCGCTTGTCGAGCACGGTGTGCTGGAGCGCCGACCGTACTCACGACACCCGCCGCGCTACGACTACCTGCTCACCGCGAGGGGCGAGGGGCTGTTGCCGGTGCTGATCGCGCTGCAGGAGTGGGGGACGAGGCATCTGATGGGTGACGGTGACGTGACCGCGACGGCCGACGCCGGCTCGGCCGAGGCGCGCCGCGTGCACGACCTGGTCGGCCGACGGTTGCCCGATGTCGTCCTGACCGCCGCCGCCGGGCAACCGGTGGCGGTGGCCGCGACGGGTGCGTGGACGGTCCTCTACCTGTTCCCCGGGGCGTACGCGCCGGGGACGCACGGCTACCCGCCCGGCTGGGCGGAGATCCCCGGCGCCCGTGGGTGCACCCTGGAGTCGACCACCTACGCCGAGCGTCATCCGGACTTCGTGACCGCCGGTGTCCGGGTGTACGGCATCAGCACTCAGCGGCCCGACCAGCTCGCCGACTTCGCCGCGTACGCCGAACTGCCGTTTCCGTTGCTGTCCGATCAGGACGGTCGACTGGGGGCGGGACTGCTGCTGCCGGTGTTCCGCGCGGGCGGGGTGACCCGGTTCAAGCGGCTGACCCTGCTGGTCGACCCGACGGCGGTGGTGCGGGCCGTGCAGTTCCCGGTCACCGACCCGGCCGGCTCGGTGCAGGAGATGCTCGCGGTGGTCGGTGAGCACGCAGGGGCCCCCGGCTGACGCCTTCGCGTCGACCGGGGGCCCTACGAGCCGGCTGGTCCGGGGCCCTGCGGGCGCCAGCGTCAGGCCGGGAGCGTCCAGCGCTGGTTGGCGCCGGCGAAGCAGTCCCAGATCTGCAACCGGGTGCCGTCGGCGGAGCTGTTGTCACTGGCGTCGAGGCACTTGTTCGACTGCGGGTTGCGCAGCGTGCCGTTGGACTGCGCCTGCCAGACCTGCGCGCCGCTGCCGTTGCAGTCCCAGAGTTGGACCTTCGCGCCGTTGGCGGTGGAGCCGCTGGTGATGTCGGCGCACTTGCCGAGGGCGCGCAGCGTGCTGTCGCTGGCCACGGTCCAGGTCTGCGCGTTGGTGCCGTTGCAGCCCCAGAGCTGGACGGCGGCGCCGTTGGCGGTGCTCGCCGAGGCCACGTCGACGCACTTGCCGGCGATCCCGGTGATCTGACCGGTGCGACCGGTCGGCGGCGGGGTGGTGCCGCCCATGATGGTGTCGTACATGGCGCTGAGCAGTGAGGTCGAGCCGCTGGTGTCCTGCGACAGCTCCCAGTTCATCACGCCGCCGGCGTTTGCGAGGGCCCACTGCGTCTTGCGCTTGACCGTCGGAATGCCGTTCCAGCACTGCTGGCTGCCGCCGATGGTGGCGCAGTCCCGGTTGGCGTTCGCCGGGTCGAGTCCGACCAGGTACGAGTAGTTGTAGTAGACGGGGCGGCTGTAGAACGGGATGCCGAGGACGGCCTTGCTGGCCGGCAGGCCGCGGGCCTTCCACAGGTTGATGCTGTTGATCGACCAGTCGTAGTTGGCGTGTGGGCTGCCGCCGTCGTACGCCATGATGTTGAGCCAGTCGACCTGGTTGAACACTGCCGTCTGGACGCCCTGGACGCTGCCGCCCTCGCTGACCACGGCGGCGGTGAGCAGCTTGCCGCGACTGTGCAGGGCGCTGCTGAGCTGCGTCATGAGCGCCGTGTAGTTGTTGGCCGAGGCGCCCGGGTCCGGGTACTCCCAGTCCATGTCGACGCCGTCGAGGTTGTACTGGTTGACGAAGTTGATCAGATTGTTGACGAAGTTCGTGCGGCTGGTGGCGTTGGCGGCGAGTGTCTCGAAGGCCGAGTCGTTGCCGTCGTTCCAGCCGCCGACGGCGATGGAGACCTTGACGTTGTTGGCGTGCCCCTGGGAGACCAGCGAGGAGAGCCGCGCCCCGTCCACCCCTTGCAGGGTGCCGTTGCTGTTGGGCAGGACGAAGGCGTAGTTGATGTGGGTGAGCTTGTTGTACTGGATGGTGTTGATGTTGCCGGCCCAGGAGGGCATGTAGCCGACGCTCTTGAAGTTGTTCGGCAGCACGACGGCCTGCGCGGGGGCGCTGGTGACGGTGAGGGTGGCACCGGCAGTGGCCAGCGCGAGCAGGCCGGCGGCGAGGGCGCGGCGCAGTGGTGAGGACATCGGGGGCCTTCCCGTGGGCGGGGGACGACACCCGCCCGCGCAGGGTTGTCGCGGGCGGGGGGTGCGGGGACGCAGGGACGGGTGGGCCTCGAGGCAGCCAAATCTTAAAGAGTGTTAACTGTCCGCGTCAATCAACGTCGATGGATTTTCCGACGATCGGTGTCGATATGGGGTTTGCCCAAACGACCGTTAAGCTGACGGGGTGGGAATCGACGAGCTGTATCCGCCGGATCGGTTGATCGCCGCGCAGCGCGCGACGGCCGCCGCCGGTCTGGACGCCCTGCTGCTCACGCCCGGCTCCGACCTGCGGTATCTGACCGGGTACGACGCCCACGCGGGGGAGCGGCTGACCTGCCTGGTACTGCCCGCCGAGGGTGAGCCGACCCTCGTCGTGCCCCGGCTCGAACGCCCGGCCGCCGAGGCGTCCCCCGCGCCGGCGACCGGAGTGCGCATCGTCGACCACGTCGACGGCAGCGACCCGTACCCCCTGGTCGTTGCCGCCCTCGACGGCCCGGTCGCGGCGGTCGGGCTCGCCGACCGGATGTGGGCCGAGCAGGTCCTCGGCCTGCGCGCGGCGCTGCCCGACGCCGCGCAACGGCTCGCCGGGGAGGTGCTGCGCGAACTGCGGATCCGCAAGTCCCCGGCGGAGGTCGCGGCACTCGCCGAGGCCGGCGCGGCGATCGACGAGGTGCACCTGCGGATGGGCGAGTGGCTGCGCCCCGGTCGCACCGAGGCCGAGGTCGCCACCGACATCGCCGCGGCGATCCGCGCCGCCGGGCACGTCACAGTCGACTTCGTCATCGTGGCGGCCGGGCCCAACGGCGCCAGCCCGCACCACGGCACCTCCGACCGGCCGATCGGCGTCGGCGAGCCGGTGGTTGTCGACATCGGCGGCACCATGGCGTCGGGCTACCGCTCGGACTGCACCCGCACCTACCTGGCGGGCGGGTCGGCGCCGGCCGACTTCCTGGACTACTACGCGGTGCTGCGCGACGCCCAACGCGCCGCCGTCGAGGCGGTGCGGCCCGGGATCACCGCCGCGGCGGCCGACGCCGCTGCCCGCGCGCCGATCGCCGCCGCCGGCCACGGTCCCGCGTTCCTGCACCGCACCGGCCACGGCATCGGCCTGGACGGGCACGAGGAGCCGTACCTGGTGGCCGGCAACGACCGACCCCTCGACGCCGGCATGGCGTTCTCCATCGAACCGGGCATCTACCTGGCGGGCCGGCACGGCGCCCGCATCGAGGACATCGTCGTCTGCACAACGGACGGCGTGCAACGGCTCAACACCACCCCCACGGAGCTCATCGCGCTATGACTGTCGACCGGATCCTGCCCACCGACGAGGCCCACGACCTGCTGGGTCTCGCCACCGAGCTCGCCGACGGCGAGCTCGCGCCGAAGGCCGCGGCCTTCGAGGAACGCGCCGAGTTCCCCCGCGAGGTGCTGCGCACACTGGGCCGCGCCGGCCTGCTCGGCCTGCCCTACCCCGAGGAGTACGGCGGCGCGGCGCAGCCGTACGAGGTGTACCTGCAGGTGTTGGAGATTCTGGCCAGCCGTTGGCTCGCTGTCGCCGAGGCGGTCAGCGTGCACACCCTGTCCTGCTACCCGGTGGCGGCGTTCGGCAGCGACGAGCAGCGCAAGCTGCTGCCGGACATGCTCGGTGGCGAGTTGCTGGGCGCGTACTGCCTCTCCGAGCCCCAGGGCGGCTCGGACGCGGCGGCGCTGACCACCCGGGCGGATCGCGACGGCGACGCCTACCTGGTCTCCGGCACCAAGGCGTGGATCACCCACGCCCGCACCGCCGACTTCTACAACGTCTTCTGCCGCACCGGCGGACCCGGTCCGAAGGGGATCTCCTGCCTGCTCGCCGACGCGGGTACGGCCGGCATCACCCCGCAGGCGGCCGAGCGGACGATGGGGCTGCGCGCCTCCCCGGTGGCGCAGATCGCCTTCGACGACGCGCGGGTGCCGGCCGACCGGTTGATCGGCGGCGAGGGGATGGGCTTCACCATCGCCATGTCCGCGCTGGACTCCGGCCGGCTGGGCATCGCGGCGTGCGCTGTCGGGCTGGCCCAGGCCGCCCTGGACTACGCAGTCTCCTACGCCCGGGAGCGCCAGCAGTTCGGGCGCTCCATCATCGACTTCCAGGGGCTGGGGTTCCTCCTCGCCGACGCGGCCACCCAGATCTCCGCCGCCCGCGCGCTGACCCTGGCGGCGGCCCGGCTGCGCGACGCCGGCCGCCCGTACTCCATCGAGGCCGCCAAGGCGAAGCTGTTCGCCACCGACATGGCGATGCGGGTGACCACCGACGCGGTGCAGGTGCTCGGCGGCGCGGGTTACGTGGCCGACCACCCGGTGGAGCGGTACATGCGTGAGGCGAAGGTGCTGCAGATCGTGGAGGGCACCAACCAGATCCAGCGGATGGTGATCTCCCGGGCACTGGCCAAGGGCTGACATCGGCACGTGGTGGTGGGCCGCGGTGGGTGCGTCACGGCCCACCACGGTCCGCCACTCGGGTACCTCGTCGCCGTGCGACGGTTTTCCCGGTAGGTTGCACGCCGTGGAGGAGATCGACCGCGCTATCGTCGCCGCGCTGACCGCCGACGGCCGTCTGTCGTACACCGACCTGGCCGAGCGGGTGGGGCTGTCGGTGTCCGCCGTGCACCAGCGGGTCCGTCGGCTGGAGCAGCGCGGGGTGATCAAGGGGTACGCCGCCAGGGTGTCGTTCGAGGCGCTGGAACTGCCGCTGACCGCTTTCGTGGCGATCCGGCCGTTCGATCCGTCGCAGCCGGACGACGCCCCGGAGCGGCTGGCCCACCTGCCGGAGATCGACTCCTGCTACTCGGTGGCGGGGGAGGACTTCTACCTGCTGCTGGTGCGGGTGGCCAGCCCCACCGACCTGGAGCGGGTGCTCCAGGAGATCCGCACCTCGGCGAACGTCACGACCCGGACGACTGTGGTGTTGTCCACGCCGTACGAGAACCGGCCGCCGAAGATCAGCTCTGCGGCACCGAGTCGGTCGCGGTCCCGGGCGCCGGAGGAGCCGGCTGGTTCCACCGCAGGATGACCTGCCGGCCGTGTTCGTGACCGAGCGCGCTGACGGTGGCGGTCTCCAGGCGTAGCCGTCCGCCGGCGGACGGGGGCAGGCCGATCCAGCGGGCACCGAGCACCCGCAGGCTGTGCGCGTGCCCGACCAGCGCGACGGTGCCACGGTCGAGCAACGGCGTGACGCGGGCCAGCACCCGGTCGAGCCGCTCGCCCACCTGCGCGGGGGACTCTCCGCCGGGGCAGCCGTCGGTCCAGATGTTCCAGTGCGGATCGTCGTCGTGGATGTCGACTGTGGTGCGGCCCTCGTACTCGCCGTAGTTCCACTCGCTGAGGTCCTCGTCGACGGTGTCGACGGTGAGCCCGGCCAGCTGCGCGGTGCGCAGCGCCCGGGAGCGGGGGCTGGTCAGCACTGTGACGAAGCGCCGGCCGGCCAGGAACGCGGCCAGGGTGCGCGCCTGTCGCTCGCCGTCGGGGGTCAGCTCCAGGTCGGTGTACGAGGTGTGCCGCAGGCTGGCGCTCCAGGTGGTCTCGCCGTGCCGGATCAGCAGGAGCTCTCCCATGCGGTCAGTTAACCATCGTGGGGCGGTGCCGACAGGCGACCCTCCCACTACCTATCTTCCTAGGATGCCTTAGTGGGTGTGCCGACCGGCACTGCCGGTTTCGGCACCCGGAGACCGGGCAAGCGAGCCGGGACAACCGCCAGACCGAGGAGGCGCGATGAGCTTCACCGAGAAGGCAAAGAACAAGGTTGAGCAGATGGCCGGCGCCGCGAGGGAGCGCGTCGGCGATATGACCGACAACGAGCGGATGCGTGGCGAGGGCGCCAGCCAGCAGAGCGACGCGCGCGCCAAGCAGGCCGGTCAGAACGTCAAGGACGCTGGTCGCAACGTGAAGGACTCCTTCACGAAGTGACCTGAGCGGTCCACGGGTCCCCGGGCGCACCGTCGCCCGGGGACCTGTCGTGCCGGGGTTACCGCGCTGCCCTCTGCGCCGCGATCTTGCACTTACTGCTCCGACATAAGGGATATTCAAACCGATCTTGACAACGGAAAGTGCAAGATCGACGGGTCGGGCGTGAGTGGACGGGGCAGTGAGACGTTTTCGCGTCTGCGATGATCTGCGGCGTGATCCGACCCCGGCTCCGCCCACTGTGGTGTGGCGTACTGGTTGCGGCGGCCGTTGTCGGCAGTGTCGCGTGTACGGCGTCCCGGGTACCACCGCCGGAGGGGCCGGTCTTCGTCGGCTCGTCCGCCTCTGCGGCCGCGCCGCAGGCGGTTGCGACGCCGACGGCTGCCGCCACCCCACAGGGTGCCCCGACGCCGACGGTTGCGGCTGTTCCGGGGGCGACGCGGGTGGGGAGCAGGGCGCCGGTGGTGGATCACGGGCCGCGCACCGGCGCCACTGTCGCGCTGACCTTCGACGCGGACATGACCGACGGGATGTTGGCCAGCCTGCGGGCCGGCCGGGTGAAGTCGTACGCGAACCTGCGCATCCTCGACCTGCTGGAGCGCGAGCAGGTGCCGGCGACGTTCTTCCTGACCGGCAAATGGGTGAAGCGGTATCCGGACGTGACCCGGCGGATCGCCGGCAACCCGCGCTTCGAGTTGGCCAACCACACCTACGGGCACGCGGCGTTCACCGCCGACTGTTATGACCTGCCCCGGCTGCCGGTCGACGAACTGGCCGGCGATGTGGCGAAGACGTTCGAGGTGATCGCGCCGTACGGGGGTCGGCAGACCCGGTACTTCCGGTTTCCGGGGTTGTGCCACGACGCGGCGGCGTTGGACGCGTTGGCGCCGCTGGGTGTGACAGTTGTCGACGGGGATGTGGTGAGCGGCGATCCGTTCGCGACGGCGTGGAAGCCGTTGGTGCGGGCGGTGTTGGACCACGTACGCCCCGGCTCGGTGGTGATCATGCACGTGACCGAGGCGAACGCGGCGATGACCGATGAGGCGTTGCCGCACATCCTGGCGGGGTTACGGGAGCGAGGGCTGGTGCCCGCGCCGTTGTCCGAGGTGCTGGCCGAGGGCTGAGGCTCAGCTTCCCTGCACGTCGTCGACGGTAAGGACGATCTTTCCGCGGCGGGATCCGTGCTCGGCCGTCTGGTGCGCCTCGGCCGCCTTCTCAAGCGGGAAGGTGGCTTCGATGGGCACCCTGAACCGGCCCTCGGTGAACAGTTCGGCTGCGGCGGGCAGGCCGTGGCGGCCGTCGGGTTCGCCGGCCAGTTGCCCCATGGACAGGCGGACGCCGTGGGTGGGGGCGGTGAAGTCGGCCAGGGTGAGCACCGCTGTCGGGTCGCCGGTGAGGTGGAGCAGTTCGGGCAGGGACCCGGCGCCGGCGACGTCGAGAGCTCGGTCGATCCGGGTCACGCCCAGGGCGTCGAGGCGGCCTGTGAGGTCGGGGCCGTAGGTGACCGGTGTCGTCCCGAGTTGGCGGAGGAGGTCGTGGTTGTCGGCACGGGCGGTGCCGATGACGTGGACGCCGCGGGCGGTGGCGAGTTGGACGGCGGTGCTGCCGACGCCGCCGGCGGCCCCGTCGACGAGGAGCGTCATGCCGGGCCGTAGGTCCAGCATGTCGAGGGCCCGGGTGGCGGTCTCGATGCTGGTGCCCGCCGCGCCCGCCTGGGCCCATGGCATGGTGGTGGGTTTGTGCGCCCAGAGTTGTAGTACCGCGAACTGTGCGCTCGCGCCGCCGAGTCTGGCCAGCTCGACGATGCCGAAGACGTCGTCGCCGAGGGTCACGCCGTCGACGTCGTCGCCGATCTCGTCGACGATGCCGGCCGCGTCGACGCCCGGGATGTGTGGCAGCGGCAGTTGGGCGCTCATCGGGGTGCGGCCGGAGCGGAGGCCGACGTCGACGGGGGAGACACCGGCGGCCTGGACGCGGATGCGGATCTGGCCGGCCCGGGGCTGTGGTGCGTCGGTGCTGCCGAGGTGGAGTACCTCGGGACCGCCGAACCGGTCGTACTGCACGGCGAACATCAGGGGCTCCTCTGCCTGGGAAGACGGGGTGATGGTCGTACCGTAGGCCGGAAACGGAGCAGGCGTTCCGCTGTGGGGTCAAGTGAGAGGGAGGCCGGTCGGAGATGTCTCAGATGCAGCGTGCCGATGCCCGGTTCAACCGTGACCGGGTGGTGGCGGCGGCACGGGAGGCGTTCGCGTCGGCGGGGCTCGAGGTGCCCATGCGGGAGGTGGCGCGACGGGCGGGGGTGGGTGTGGCGACCCTGTACCGGCACTTCCCGACGCGTACGGAGTTGGTGGCGACGGTCCTGGCCGAGCGGGTGGACGACTGCGGTGTGCGGATGCGCCGCGCGCTCGACGACCCGGACCCGTGGCGGGCGCTGTCCGGCGTGGTGCGCGAGTTCGCCGAGCGGCAGATCCATGACCGGGCGCTCAACGAGGCGTTGTTGGGGCCGGGTGAGGTGAGTGCGGCGTTTCAGCGGGAGCGGCGGGAGCACGCGCAGGCGTTGAACGTGCTGGTCGGGCGGGCCCGGGCGGCGGGTGTGCTGCGCGACGGCGTCGACGCGGACGACGTGCGGGCAGGCCTGTTGGCCATCGCGTCGCTTCGGCGGTTGCCGGCGGCGACGAGCGCCCGGGTGATCGGTCGAGTCGCCGATCTGGTGCTCGCCGGTATCCGCGCCTGACCGGTGTGGGCTGTCACAGTTGTCGTCGCAGCGGACATGGACTGGATGTGAGCTCAGGGACAGAGCAGGACGAGGACCGCTTCCGGTGGGTCTACGCCGAGGACTTCGAGGCGTTGTTGGCGTACGCGTTGCGTCGGGTCGCGCATCCGGAGGATGCGGCCGACGTCGTCGCCGAGACCTTCCTGGTGGCGTGGCGTCGCCGGCAGGACATTCCGGTCGGCGGTGAGGCTCGGCTGTGGCTGTACGGGGTGGCCCGGCGGGTGTTGGCCAACCAGCATCGTGGTGGCGTTCGCCGGCAGCGCCTCGGTGAGCGGTTGCGCCAGCAGATCGTGGTTTCGGTCGCCGATCCGGGGAGTGAGGTGCCGGAGCGGCTTGCCGTTCGGGCGGCGTTGGCGGGTCTGGCCGAGGTGGACCGGGAGGTGCTGATGCTCACCGTGTGGGAGGGGCTGCGGCCGCATGAGGTGGCCGCGGTGCTGGGGGCGACTCCTGCCGCGGTGCGGACCCGGCTGGCGCGGGCGCGGGCGAGGTTGCGGGGGCTGGTCGGTGACGACCCGGGGCCGCCCGGACATGTGCTGGATGTGTTGACCGCGCCCACCCGTACGGAGGACTGATGAGCGGCGATGAGCGTGTTGACCGGCTGGTTCGGGATGCCGACCCGGGTGGGCTCGGTGGCGTCGGGGACCTCGCAGGGGTGAAGCGAACCCTCTTGGAGGAGATCGTGTCCGAGTCGGGGGTCGAGAGCGTCGCCAGGATTCCGCGGCGGCGGTTGCGGGTGCGTCGCTTCGCAGGCGTGGTGACGGCGGCAGCGGTGCTCATGAGCGTCGTGCCGGCCTCCATGGTGTTGCGGGGGCAGGCCGAGGGCGGTGGGGTTTCTCCGATCGTCGCCCCGGCCGAGGGGGTCGTCTTTTCGCCGTTGGCGCTGGCGGCGGCGGAGCGGAACCCGCGGCTGCTGATCGACCGGCCTGGCTGGAAGGTGACTGATCTATCCGGGTTCACCGAGGAGCAGGGCATGGTCCGTTTTCGCCGGGGTGAGCGGGAGTTGGAGATGAACTGGTATTCGGCGTGGGTGTACACGTATCGCTATTCCGATCGGCGGGCCGACGGTCCTCCGAAGTCGGTGCGGGTCGCTGGTTGGTCGGGTGATCTGTTCCAGAACCTCAACGGTGATTTCACGGTGTTGTTGCGTCCCCAAGACGACGTGTTGGTGGAGATGAGCACCTCCGGGAACTGGTCGCGTGAGGACCTGGACAGGGTTCTCGCGGACATCGTCCGGGTGGACGCGCGGACGTGGTTGGCCGCGCTTCCGGCGGAGATGGTCATGCCGGTGCGGGAGCGGGCGGCGAAGGTGCTCGCCGACGTGCCGCTGCCGCCCGGGTTCGACGTCGCGGCGTTGGAGGACATTGGTGTGAGTGACTCGTACCATTTCGGTGTGGGTGTGACGTCCCGGGTCGGCTGCGGGTGGATCGCGGAGTGGCAGCGGGCGAGGGCGAGCGGGGACGAGGCCGGGGTGCGGCGGGCCGCCGACGCGTTGCGGAGCAGTCACGGGTGGCGGGTGCTGCGGGACATGGACAAGGCCGGCGACTGGCCAGAGGTGTTCTGGGAGTACGCCGACGAGATCGCGGCCGGGACGTTGCGGGCAAGCTATTCGCAGGGTCTGGGCTGCGCCTGACCACGGAGTGCGCGACACCCCCGGGAGTGGTCTCCCCGGGGGTGTCGTCGTCGGTGGGTCAGTCGTCGCGGTGGTCGTTCCACCACTGCTGGCCGTCGGCGGGCAGGGTGTCGATCGGGTCGTAGTAGGCGTAGCGCTTGTTGAGCGCCTCCAGGTCGGCGGATTCGATGGAGGTGCGGTAGTTCTTCGTCCAGTAGGAGATGCCGCGCTCACGGTCGTAGTCGGTGAGCATGTGCACCCAGCGCTTACCGACGAAGGGGACGTCGCAGACGATGCGGGGGGTGGCGTAGCCGGGGAGGTAGCCCATGATGTCGTGCTGGAGTTGCTGGGCGTGCCAGACCGGGACCCGCCAGTGTTCGGCGTTGGGGATCATGTCGCACATGTAGAAGTAGTACGGCAGGATCCCGGCTTCGCCTTGCAGGGCGAAGCAGAGGTCGAGCAGTTCCGGGGTGGTGGCGTTGACGCCGCGCATGAGGACGCCCTGGTTGCGGACGTCGCGGACGCCGACGTCGAGGGCGGTCTGTGCGGCCTTGGCGACCAGTGGGGTGAGTGACTGGGCGTGGTTGACGTGGGTGTGGATGGCGAGGTTGACGCCGCGGCGGGCGGCGGTGCGGGCCACCCGCTCCAGGCCCTCGACGACGTCGGGCTGCAGCCAGTGTTGGGGCAGGCCCATGAGGGCCTTGGTGGCGAGCCGGATGTCGCGGACCGTCTCCAGTTCCAGCAGGCGCATGAGGTACGACTCGAGGTTGCGCCAGGGGACGTTGGCCACGTCACCGCCGGAGACGACAACGTCGCGGACGCCGGGGTGGGTCTTGAGGTAGGCGATGTGGGCGTCGTAGCGGTCGACGGGCTTGAGGGTGAGTTTGAGTTTGTCGACGGCGGGGGTGGAGTTGCCGACGAGGTCCATGCGGGTGCAGTGCCCGCAGTACTGGGGGCAGGTGGAGAGCAGTTCGGCGAGGACCTTGGTGGGGTAGCGGTGGGTGAGCCCTTCGGCGACCCACATGTCGTGCTCGTGGAGGCTGTCGCGGCTGGCGTAGGGGTGTGAGGGCCAGTCGGTGCGTCGGTCGGAGGCGACCGGGATCATGTAGCGGCGGATGGGGTCGGCGAGCAGCGCCTCGGTGGTGAGGGTCGCGAACGGCACCATCGTGTTGATCATTTGTGGTGGCACCAGCATGGACATGGTGGCCATGGCCGACTGGTCGGCTTCGAGGTCGGCGTAGAAGGTTTCGTCGATCAGGTCACCGAAGACGGCCCGGAGCTGCTTGATGTTCTTGACGCAGTTGACGCGCTGCCACTGGGCGGATTCCCACTGGTCGCGGGTGACGTGGCGCCAGCCGGGGAAGCGGGTCCAGTCGGGTTCGACCAGGGGGCGGCGGTGGTACTCGTAGGGCTGCCCGGCGGTCGGTGTGGCGGCCGGGACGTGACGGGGGTGCGGGATGGTCTGGGTCACGGCCCCTCCTCGGTGTTACGGCTGATCATCGAAGCCCGAAGGCTACTGGAAAATATTCGGTACAGAAACTAGTCTGCCGTAAGTTTTCCCGTTACGCGAGCCTTGACCGGGGCTTCGGGCGGCTGGCAGGGGGAGGTTGGCGTGACGTCACCGGTGGGACTGCACCGCGTCGTGCAGCCGGCGGGGGTGCTGCCGCAGGCGGCCTGGCGCCTGGACACGTCGGCGGCGATCGCGCCGAACGAAGTGCGGATCCGGGTGCAGCGACTCAACCTGGACGCGGCGAGCTTCCGGCAGTTGTCGGAGAAGCACGGCGGCGACGGTGACGCGGTCCGCGCCGAGGTGCTGGAGATCATCGCGACCCGGGGGAAGATGCAGAACCCGGTGACCGGTTCCGGCGGGATGCTGATCGGCACTGTCGAGGAGGCCGGTCGACGGTCCCCGCTGGGGCTCCGGGCGGGGGAGCGGGTCGCGACCCTGGTGTCGTTGACGTTGACGCCCCTGGTGATCACCGATGGGTTGGCCCGCTGGGACGGGCGCAGCGAGCAGGTGCCCTGTGACGGGTGGGCGATCCTGTTCGCGCGCTCCATCGCCGCTGTGCTGCCCGACGACGAGGACCCGCAGTTGTCGCTCGCCGTGCTGGACGTGTGCGGGGCGCCCGCGCTGACCGCCCGGGTGGTGTCGCGCTACGTCGAGGAGCGTCGCCGTAGCGGTGATCCGACGCCGGTGCGGGTCGCGGTGATCGGTGGGGCGGGTAAGAGCGGGTCGCTGTCACTCGCCGCGGCGCGACGGGCGGGCGCCGCGCGTACCGTCGGGGTGGTTCCGGTGGCGGCGGAGCGCGACGCGCTGACGGCAGCCGATCTGGCGTCGGTGGTGGCGTTGGCCGACGCGCGTGACCCGGTGGGGTTGTCCACTGCGGTGACCACCGCGCTGGGGGTGCCGGCGGACGTGACTGTGGTCTGCGTGGACGTGCCGGGGTGCGAGCACGGGGCGGTGTTGGCCACCGCCGACGGCGGCACGGTGATCTTCTTCTCGATGGCGACGAGCTTCTCCGCTGCCGCGTTGGGCGCGGAGGGGTTGGCGGCGGACGTGACGATGCTGGTGGGCAACGGGTACGTGCCGGGGCACGCGGAGTTGGCGCTGGGGCTGCTGCGGGCCGAGCCTGGGGTGCGTCAGCTGTTCGCGGCGCGGGTCGCGGCACACTGAGGTCATGACGAACCCCTCGACGTTGTACCGCGGCGGCGTGCTGCACTGCCCCGCCGACCCGAGCGCCACCGCGCTGCTGGTGTCCGGTGGGCGGATTGCCTGGTTGGGGACCGACGGTGACGCGCCGCCGGCCGACCGGGTGGTGGACCTGGGCGGGGCGTTGGTGACGCCGGCGTTCGTCGACGCGCACGTGCACGCCACCGACACCGGGTTGGCGTTGTCGGGGTTGGCGTTGTCCGGGGTGCGCTCGGCGGGGCAGCTGCTCGACGCGGTGGCGGGGTTCGCGGCGGGTCTGCCGGCGGACGCGGTGGTGCTGGGGCACGGCTGGGACGAGTCGGGTTGGTCGGATCCGACGTTGCCGGACGCCGCGGCGCTGGACCGGGCGGCCGGTGGTCGGCGGGTGTACCTGTCGCAGGCGTCGATCCACTCGGCGTTGGTGTCGTCGGCGTTGCTGGCGGCGTGCCCGCAGGCGGCGCAGGCGGCCGGGTACGACGCGTCGGGCTGGTTGCGGCGCGACGCGCACCACGTGGTGCGGGCGGCCGCGCAGGCCTCGGTGAGTCGGGCGCAGCGGGTCGCGGCGCAGCGGGTGGCCCTGGCCCACGCGGCGTCGTTGGGGATCGCGGCGGTGCACGAGTGTGGTGGCCCGGAGATCTCCGACGAGGAGGACTTCACCGGTCTGCTGGGCATCTCCGGCGCGGGTTTGCCGGAGGTGTACGGGTACTGGGGTGAGTTGGGTGGCGCGGCGCGGGCCCGGGAGTTGGGCGCTGTCGGCGCCGGCGGGGACCTGTTCGCCGACGGGGCGTTGGGCTCGCGCACGGCGCACGTGTCGCAGCCGTACGGCGACGGTGACGGCTGCGGGCACGGGTACCTGTCGGTCGAGCAGGTCCGCGATCACCTGCTGGACTGCGCGGCGTACGGCATGCAGGGCGGTTTCCACGCCATCGGTGACGCGGCGATCGGCACCGTCCTGGACGGGTTCGCGGCGGCGGCGCGGACGGTGGGGGTGGAGCGGCTGCGCGCGGCCCGACACCGCATCGAACACGCGGAGATCATGAGCAAGGCGTTGATCGCGCGGTTCGTGGAGTACGGGGTGGTGGCGAGCATGCAGCCGGCGTTCGACCGGTTGTGGGGTGGCGCGGGCCGGATGTACGAGACGCGGTTGGGGTTGGACCGGGCGTTGGAGTCGAACCCGATGGGTGCGATGCACTCGGTGGGGGTGGCGTTGGCGTTCGGGTCGGATTCGCCGGTGACGCCGCTGGACCCGTGGGGTTCGGTGCGGGCGGCGGTGGCGCACCACAACCCGGCGCAGCGGATGAGTGTGCGTTCGGCGTTCGCGGCGCACACCCGGGGTGGGTGGCGGGCGGTGCACCTGGACGTCGAGGGGGTCCTGGCGTTGGGTGCGCCGGCGACGTTCGCGGTGTGGTCGACGCCGGCGGGGGTGGAGCGGGGTCTGCCGGTGTTGCAGGCCGAGGACCCGGAGGCGCGGGGTCCGGAGGACCCGACGCCGTTGCCGGTGTGTCGGCGTCTGGTGCTGCGCGGTGAGGTCATCTACGAGGAAGGGTCATCATGACCGGGAAGCTTGATCTTGATCCGGTGCTGGTGGCACGGGCGCGGGAGTTGGCGCGTCGGGCCGGGCAGCCGGTGGTGGACCTGGCGCGCAGCCACACCACGGTGTCGGTGGAGCGGGCGGTCCTGCGGTTGGCCGGGGTGACCGGCGCCGACCCGGACGGCATTCCGTGGGTGAACCGGCTCGTCGACGCGGTCGCCGCGGACGTGGGGTTGGGTCACGGGGTGGCGGTGCCGGTGTTCGACGCCCTGGTCCGTGAGGGCAGCACCGACGTGACGTTGCTGGCGCAGAAGGCGGCGGCCGGGTCGGTGCGGTTCACCCAGCCCACCGGGCGGGCGGCCACGGCGGCCCGCTCGGCGGCGCGTAAGGCTGTCGGCGCGGGTATTCGGCGCATCGACCGGCGGCGCGCCGAGCGGGACCGGCTGGTGAAGCGCCACGGCGACCCGGCGCAGCGGCCGTGGATCTACCTGATCGTCGCCACCGGCGACATCTATGAGGACATTCCGCAGGCGCAGGCGGCGGCGCGGGCCGGTGCGGACGTGATCGCGGTGATCCGCTCCACCGGGCAGTCGTTGCTGGACTACGTGCCCGAGGGCGCGACCCGGGAGGGGTTCGCCGGCACGTACGCCACCCAGGAGAACTTCCGGCTGATGCGCGCGGCGTTGGACGAGTCGTCGAAGGAGGTGGGCCGCTACGTGCGGTTGACCAACTACGCGTCCGGGCTGTGCATGCCGGAGATGGCGACCCTGGCCGGGTTGGAACGCCTCGACATGATGTTGAACGACTCGATGTACGGGATCCTGTTCCGCGACATCAACCCGGTGCGCACGTTCGTCGACCAGCGGTTCTCCCGGCAGGTGCACGCCCGCGCCGGGATCATCATCAACACCGGTGAGGACAACTACCTGACCACCGCCGACGCTGTCGACGAGGCGCACACGGTGACGGTGTCGCAGCTGCTCAACGAGTTCTTCGCCCACGAGGCGGGGTTGGCGGACTGGCAGTTGGGGTTGGGGCACGCGTTCGAGATCAACCCGGAGGTGCCGGAGTCGTTCCGGTTGGAGTTGGCGCACGCGTTACTGGCCCGGGAGTTGTTTCCCGACGCGCCGTTGAAGTGGATGCCGCCGACGAAGCACATGACCGGTGACGTGTTCCGGGGCAACCTGCTCGACGGGTTCTTCAACCTGGCCGGCGCGCTGACCGGTCAGGGCATCCTGCTGGTGGGGATGATGACCGAGGCGGTGGTGACGCCGTGGTTGTCCGACCGGGACATCGCCCTGCAGAACGTGCGTTACGTCCTCGGCGCGGCCGGTGGGTTGCACGAGGACTTCGTGCCGGCGCCGGGCGGGTTCATCCGCCGCCGCGCCAACCAGGTCCTCGGTGAGGCACTGGACCTGCTGGACCGCATCGGGGAGCAGACGCTGCTCACGGCGATCGCCGAGGGCACCTTCGGGATCATGAAGCGGCCCGCGGACCGCGGCAAGGGCCTGTCCGGGGTCGCCGCGCACGAGGCCGACTACTGCAACCCGGCCACCGACATCCTGGAGGCGGCGGCGTGAGCGGGGAGAAGCAGATCGTGCGCCCGTACGGGGACACCACCGGTGACGGCATGGTGCAGGTGTCGTTCACCCTGCCGGTGGCCCACGACAAGCGCGCCGAGGGCGCGGCGGTGCAGTTGGCCAACAAGATGGGTATCGACCCGGCGATGGTGGTGCACGCCAAGCCGATGGGCGACGGGTTCACGTTCTTCGTCGTCTACGGGCGGGTCAACCACCTGGTCGACCTGGGCGCCGTGCAGGTGGTGGAACGCGACTTCGCGTTGCTGTCGGCGAAGGACGTCAACACGGTGATCAAGCAGCGGTTGCGGCGCAAGCTGTCAGTGGTCGGGGCGTGCATCGGCACCGACGCGCACACGGTGGGCATCGACGCGATCCTCAACGTCAAGGGCATCGCGGGGGAGAAGGGCCTGGAGTACTACCGGGAGTTGAAGGTCACCAACATGGGCGCGCAGGTCAGCGTGCCGGAGTTGGTGGAGACCGCCCGGGCGGAGAAGGCCGACGCGGTGCTCGTGTCGCAGGTGGTCACCCAACGCGACGCGCACCTGCACAACACCCGGGAGATGTCCGCGGCGTTCCGGGAGGCGATGCCGGCGGGGCGGCGTCCGCTGCTGATCGTCGGTGGTCCCCGCTTCGACGAGACGATGACCGACGAGTTGGGCGTGGACCGGATCTTCGGTCGGGGCACCACGCCCGGCGAGGTGGCCAGCTACCTCGTGCACGCCCTGATCACGCAACGGAAGGCGATGGCATGACCGACGCACGGCTCGGGTTGACGGTGACGCACCGGCGGTATGTGCCGTACTCGCACGCCCACTACGCCGGCAACCTCGTCGACGGGGCGTACGCCCTCGGGTTGTTCGGCGACGTCGCCACCGAGGTGTGCATCCGCACCGACGGCGACGAGGGCCTGTTCGCCGGGTACGCCGACGTGCGCTTCCACGCGCCCATCCACGCCGGGGACGTCATCGAGGTCACCGCGCAGGTGTCGCGGGTGGGCACCCGCAGCCGCACCCTGGAGCTGAGCTGCGCGGTGGTGTGCCGGGGCCGACCGGAGCGCTCCGCGTCCGCCGCGGAGGTCCTCGACCCGCCGATCGTGGCGGTCACCGCGACCGGCACCGTGGTCGTCCCCGCCGGAAAGTCGTGACCCTGGCGGTCTGCGCCGACGTCGGCTCCACGTACACGAAGGTGGCGGTGGTGGACCTTGCCGCCGGTGTCCTGGCCGGCGCGGCGTCGGCGCCCACCACTGTGGGCACCGACGTGCTGCACGGCCTGGACGCCGCGGTCGCGGCGGCCACCGCCGGGCTCGGCGTGCGCGAGATGCCCTGGTACGTGTGCTCGTCGGCCGGTGGTGGTCTTCGGCTGGCCGTGATCGGCTACGAGCCGCTGGTCACCGCGCAGGCCGGCCGGCGGGTCGGGTTGTCCGCCGGCGCGCACGTGGTGCACGTCGCGGCCGGTCGGCTCGGTGCCGCCGACCTGACGGCGTTGCGGGCGGCCCGCCCGGACGTGGTGCTGCTCGTGGGCGGCACCGACGGCGGCGACGCCGACACGGTCACCCACAACGCCACCCGCCTGACGCGGGCCCGGTGGCGCCGGCCCGTGGTGTACGCGGGTAACGCCGACGTGCGCGAGCAGCTCACCGGGTTGCTGCGTGACGCCGGGGTGCCGGTCACCGACGCCGACAACGTCCTGCCGCGCATCGGGGTGCTCGCCCCCGCGTCGGCGCGGGCGGCGATCCGCGCGGTGTTCCTGCGCCACGTCATCGGTGGTAAACGACTGTCGCGGGGTGCCCGGTTCGCACGGTTGGTGCGGGCGGCCACCCCCGACGCGGTGCTCACCGGTGTGGAGGTGCTCGCCGACACCCTCGGCGGTGACCTGGCCGTGGTCGACGTGGGTGGGGCCACCACCGACGTGTACTCGGTGCTCACGCCCGACGAGCGGGCCACCGGGCCGGGCCGGGAGGTCGCCGGCAGTCTGTGGCGGGCCCGCACCGTGGAGGGCGATCTGGGCATGCGGTGGAGTGCCCCCGGGGTGGTGCGGGCCGCCGCGGAGGAGCGGCTGCTCGCCGACGGTGAGGCCGACGATCTGGGTGCCGCGGCGGCGCGCCGCGCGGCCGACCCGGCGTTGCTGGCCGTCGACGACGTCGAGCGGGCCGTGGACCGGCGCATCGCCACCCTCGCCGCGACGGTGGCGCTGCGCCGGCACGCTCGGGGCGCCGCCACCGGTGAGCGGGCCGGGAGGGACCTGCGCGACGTGCGGATGCTGGTGGGCTCCGGTGGGGTGCTGCGGCACTCGCCGCCGGACGTGTCCGGGCAGGTGCTGACGGCGGTCCTGGCCGACCACGCCGGTGGGTGGGCGCTGCCGCGCGCCGCCGCGGCGGTGGTCGACGCCGACTACGTGTTGGCCGCCGGAGGGCTGCTCGCCGAGGAGCACCGGGGGGCGGCGCAGGCGCTGCTGCGTCAGCATCTGCGGACGCATTGAGACTCGCCGACCCGACACGCCGTGTCGCAACACACGACAGGCCGGCTGCGGGTTGACAACCGACGGGGGTCGGCACGTACCGTCTTTGAGTCCTACCACGGGAAGCGGCTGTTGTTCGCTTCGTCCCTTCGTCCGCTGGCCGAGCGACATTTTTGAGCATCATCGTCGCGGCGGCCAGGTCCAGCGGGCGGGGGTCGGCGGGGCGGCGCGAACCGGCCGCGGTTACCGGTGTACGGGCAGGGTGAGGTGCACGGCCAGTAGACAACGGCCCGGCGGGGGCAGCCAGTCCACGTCCGGTCGGTCCGAAGGTCGTCGTGCCCCATCCTCGCCACACCGGCCGGGAAGGGCCTGGGAGCATCGGGGCGCGGCGCGAGCCGCGCCCCGATTTCATGTCCACCGGGCGGTTCGTGCCCGACGGCCCGACGGGTCCGGTGCACCCGCCAGCCAGGTAACCTTCGCCCCGTGATCGAGGTGAAGCGGTGACGACCCTGGACCGGGATGAGACGCACACCCCGGCGGCGCTGCCCCGGCCGGTCGTTCCCGGTCGGCCGCTGCCGCTGCGGGTCGCCGTGCCCCTGGCCGTGGCCGCCGGGCTGGCCCTGCTGGTGGCGTTCCCGCCGTACGGGGTGTGGCCGCTCGCGCCCGTCGGGGTGGCGTTGCTGGCCGCCGCCGCGCATCGGCGGCGGTTACGCGCCGGCGCCGGCCTGGGCTTCCTGACCGGTGTGGCGTTCTTCGCCCCGCTGCTGGCCTGGACGAACCTGCACACCGGCTACCTG
The DNA here is from genome assembly GCF_040649965.1 of Micromonospora sp. NPDC048843. Classification (NCBI taxonomy): domain Bacteria; kingdom Bacillati; phylum Actinomycetota; class Actinomycetes; order Micromonosporales; family Micromonosporaceae; genus Micromonospora; species Micromonospora sp. NPDC048843. Next base: position 2,978 of record NZ_JBEZGJ010000063.1, on the reverse strand, counting down.
CCGTGGGTGCTGCTGTCGCTGCTGCAGGCCGGCTACCTGGCGTTGCTGGGGGTGGCCACCGCCTGGGTGTCGCCGCTGGTCGACCGCGCCCGCTGGGCGTGGCCGGCGCTGACCGGGCTGCTGTGGGTCGGGCAGGAGGCGCTGCGCGACCGCACCCCGTTCGGCGGGTTCCCGTGGGGGCGGTTGGCGTTCAGCCAGGACGGCTCACCGCTGCTGCGCCTGGCCGCGCTCGGCGGCGCCCCGCTGGTCACCTTCGTCGTGGCCCTCATCGGCGGGTTGCTGGTCACCGCCGCCTGGCGGGGCTGGGTCACCGCCCAACGCCGGGCAGCTGAGCCCACCACCGCGCCGGGCGACGCCGCGCCGGGCGCTGACGGCCCGCTGGACGGCCCGGCACGCCCCGGGGGTGCGGCGGCGCGGCCGTGGACGCCGGTGGTCGTACCGGCCGTCGTGGCCGTCGCGCTGACCGCCGGGGGCCTGCTGGTGCCGGTGGCCACCGCCGGGTCCGGCGACACCGTCACCGTGGCGATCGTGCAGGGCAACGTGCCCCGGCTGGGCCTGGACTTCAACGCCCAACGGCAGGCGGTGCTCAACAACCACGTCGACGCCACCATCGAACTGGCCGAGCGGGTCGCCGCCGGGCAGCAGCGGCGACCCGACCTGGTGGTGTGGCCGGAGAACTCCAGCGACATCGACCCGCTGCGCAACCCCACCGCCGGTGCGCGGATCTCCCAGGCCGCCGACACCATCGGCGCGCCGATCCTGGTCGGCGCGGTGCTGCTGGGCCCCGACGCCGGGCAGGTCCGCAACGCGGGCATCCTGTGGCGCCCCGGCACCGGCGCGGACCTTGGGCAGCTGTACACCAAACGCCACCCGGTGCCGTTCGCCGAGTACGTGCCGCTGCGCGACGTGGCCCGGATGGTCAGCAAGAAGGTCGACCTGATCCGCAACGACTTCGTACCCGGAAGCACCCCGGGCGTGGTACGCGCCGGCCCCACAGTGCTCGGTGACGTGATCTGCTTCGAGGTCGCCTACGACGAGGTGGTCCGCGACACCGTCACCGGCGGGGCGCAACTGCTGGTGGTGCAGACCAACAACGCCACCTTCGACGTGGCGGAGGCCCGCCAGCAGATGGCCATGGTGCGGCTGCGGGCGGTGGAGCACGGACGGCCGGCGTTGATGGCCTCCACGGTCGGGGTGTCCGGGTTCGTCGCACCCGACGGGCGGGTAAGCGATGCCACCGGGTTCAACACCCGGGAGGTCGTGGTGCGGCAGTTGCGGCTCGACGACGGACGCACCCTCGCCACCCGCCTCGGCTGGTGGCCCGAGGTGGCGCTCGCCGCGCTGGCCGCGGCGGCCCTGGTCGGCGCGGCGGTGCTGCGCCGGCGGCAGCGGGTCAGGCCCGGATAGCAACAGCCGGTACGCCGGCGGGAGCGGAGGAACCGTGATCCAGGCGACCGATACGATCCGACGCGCGGACGAGGTGCCCGGGGTGGGCCGGGTGCTGGTGGTGATCCCCACCTACAACGAGGCCGACAACATCGCCGTGATCGTGGGCCGGGTCCGGCGGGCCGCCCCGGCGGTGCGGATCCTCATCGCCGACGACAACAGCCCCGACGGCACCGGCGCGATCGCCGACGCCCTCGCCGACGGCGACGCGCACGTGCAGGTGATGCACCGCCAGGGCAAGCAGGGCCTGGGTGCGGCGTACCTGGCCGGGTTCGGGTGGGCGCGCGAGCGTGGCTACCAGGCGGTCGTGGAGATGGACGCGGACGGCTCGCACGCCCCGGAGGACCTGCCGGCGCTGCTGGACGCCGCCCGCGACGCCGACGTGGTCATCGGGTCCCGGTGGACCAGGGGCGCGCGAGTGCTCAACTGGCCGCTGCGGCGGCTGTTGCTGTCGCGTGGCGGCAACCTGTACGCGCGACTGGCGTTGGGCATGCCCGTCTCGGACGCCACCGGCGGTTACCGGGTGTACCGGATCAGCGCGTTGGACGCCATCGACCTGGAGTCGGTGACCTCGCAGGGCTACTCGTTCCAGGTGGAGCTGTCGCGGCTGGCGCACCGGGCCGGGGTGCGGATCGTGGAGGTGCCGATCACCTTCGCCGAGCGGGAACGCGGCGACAGCAAGATGAGCCCGAAGATCGTGGCCGAGGCGCTGTGGCGGATCACCGCCTGGGGGGTGCGTGACCGGCGCCAGGCGGTGCGCCGGGGCCTGCACGGCACCGCCACCGGCCAGGCACGGTGGCCGTGAGCGCGGCCGTGTCATGCTGGATGAGCGGGACACGTCCGTGGTGTCCGCAGGAATGGCGATGAGGTGAGATGCGCCGAGGACTGAGGTTCGTACCGTTGGCCCTGTTGCTGGGGGTGGTGCTGGAGCTGGCGGTGTTCGTCGGCGTGGGGCGGGCGCTGGGGTTCGGCGCGGCGGTGTTGCTGGTGTTCGCCGCGTCCCTGCTGGGGTTGGTGCTGCTGCGCCGCGAGGGGATGCGCGCCTGGCGTGGGTTCCGCGCCGCCGCGGCGGCCGGGCAGCCACCGGGTGGGCAGGTGACCGATGGGCTCGTCGGGTTGGCCGGCGCGCTGTTGCTGGCGGTGCCCGGCCTGGTCAGCGGGTTGGTCGGGTTGCTGCTGCTGGTGCCGCCGGTGCGTCGACTGGCCCGCGCCGGGGTGCGCCGCGCCACCGAGCGGCGGGTGTCGTCGATGGTCGCCGGTGACCTGTTCGGGCCCCGCACGGTGCGGGTGCGCCAAGGTGCGCCGCAACCCACCCCGCAGCCGACTCCCCAGCCGGAGCAGCCGGTGGTGGTCGACGGCGGTCGCGCCATCGAGGGCGAGATCGTCGAACCCGGCCGGCACTGAGACCAGGCCAGCTACCCCGCTGAAGACAGACATCCCCGACCCGGTGCGCGCGCTGCTGTCCCGGGCCGGCGCTCTGCCTCCGGTGCGGTGGCTCACCGCCCGCTACGGGGTGCTGTTCTTCCTGGTGG
>NZ_JBEZGJ010000062.1:0-37177 GCF_040649965.1 Micromonospora sp. NPDC048843 | reverse complement strand
CGAACTCAACGGACGACCACGCCAAACCCTCGACTGGCAGAATCCAGCCGAGGTACTCCACAAACACCTAGTCGCAACAGCCGCTTGAAACCGCCTCGGGTGGATGGCCCGGTTTCCTGGATGCCGAGTCGATCATGGGTCGTGGGCACCGGAGGACCCGTGATGTCGTAAACGAATCAGCTCCAAAGGACGTCGACACAGCACATGCCGGCCGAGGCCCACATCCGCCCGCCGGTCGGATCCGAGCACTGGGCCCGTCGGGCGGCGACAGGTTCGGCGGGGGCGCGTCAGACAGCGGCGCGTCGGGCGGGGGCGATCGCCGCGCGCGAGGCAACGGCGTCGCGGCCAAGTCGCCGCGCGTCAGGCGACGGCAGGTCCGGGACGGGCGACGGCGGCGCGGTCAGACGTAGAGCGAGGTGAACGGCGCCCAGGGCAGGTTGCGTAGCACCGAGAAGGCCAGCCAGGCGGCCAGGAAACCGCCGATGACCTTCGAGCTGATCCGCAGCTCGGGCAGCCGCCACCCGAACGCCTGGTTTCCCGCCCAGGCCACGAAGAGGTACGCGAGGAACGGCAGCGCGAAGACGAACAGGAAGTGGTGCCGGGCGGCGGCCGGCAGGTCGCCGTGCAGCACGTACCAGAGCGCACGGGTGCCACCACAACCCGGGCAGTCCAGCCCGGTGGTCAACTTGAGCAGACAGGTGGGCGCGGCGTCCGGGTCGGCGTAGGTCGGGTTGCTGAGCAGCGCGTAGCTCATGCCGATGGCGACGCAGCCGACCGCGGCCAGCGGCACCGCCCAGCGCGGGGAACGTTCGTAGAGCCGCAGCACGAACCGGGTGAGCCGGTCGGGCTCAGGCGCCGGGTAGCCACCAGGCGGGGTCGTCGGCCAACCCTCCGGACCCGAGCCGCCGGGACCGAAGCCGCCCGGACCGGAACCGGCGGGACCGAAGCCGCCCTGACCAGGGCCGCCCGAACCGGGGCCGCCCGAACCGGGGCCGGCGGGACCCGAGCCGGCGGAATTGAAGTCACCGGGACCCGTACCACCGTCGGCCGGCGCCGTGTGGACCGCGCCGGGGGCGGGGTGCGGCTGGTCGACCGGTCCGGGAGCGCTCGTCACGCGCTCACGGTACACCGGACACGCCGGCCAACGCGGCGGTGAGCGGACCGGCCAGATCGCCGGCCGCTGGAGGGGCCACCGCGTCCAGGCCGAGCCAGCCGGCGAGGCGGTACAGCTCGGCGGCGAGCGCGACGGCTGTCTCCCCCGGCTCGGCGCCGGGTTCGAGCCAGGCGGCCGGCACCAGCAGCACCCCGGCCTTCCGATCGGCCTTCAGATCGACCCGGGCGGTGAACCGATCGCCTTGCAGGAACGGCAACACGTAATAGCCGTAGACCCGCTGTGGGGCCGGGACGTAGATCTCGATCCGGTAGCTGAAGTCGAACAGCCGCTCGGTGCGGGCCCGTTCCCAGATCAGCGGATCGAAGGGGCTGACCAGTGTGTTGCCCCGCACCCAGCGGGGCAGCCGGGCGGACGTGTGCAGCCAGGCCGGCTGCCGCCAGCCCGGCACTGTGACAGGCACCAGCTCACCGGCCTCGACCAGCTCCGCGACGGCCTGCCGGGCGCCGGCCAGCGGCAACCGGAAGTAGTCGCGCAGCTCCGGCTCGGCTGCCACCCCGAGAGACCGCGCGGCGAGGGAAACCAGCGTCCGGTACGCCTCGGCGTCGGTCGGGGTGGGCGCGGCCAGTACCGCCGGAGGCAGCACCCGCTCGGGCAGGTCGTAGCGGCGGGCGAAGGAGGTGCTGCGTTCGGCGGCGGCGACCTCCCCGGCCCAGAACAGGAACTCCAACGCCCGCTTGACCGCCGACCAGTTCCAACCCCAGTTGCCGGTCTCGCGGGGGGCGTCGTGCTCGATCTCGGCGGCGGTCAGCGGCCCCCGGACGGCCACCTCGTCCCGCACCCAGGCGACCAACTCCGGCTGCTCCTGCGCGATCCGCCGCATGCCGCCCCAGGATTCGCTGTGCGCCCGGGCCATCCGCCAGCGCAGTATCGGGTGCAGCTCCACCGGGACCAGCGACGCCTCGTGGCCCCAGTATTCGAACAGCTCACGCGGGCGCCGGTAGGCAGCCTGGTCGAGCAGCGTGGTCGGGTAGGGGCCGAGCCGGCTGTAGAGCGGCAGGTAGTGCGCACGTTGCAGCACGTTGACCGAGTCCATCTGGATCAGCCCGACCCGGCCCAGCACGCGACGCAGGTGCCGGCGGCTGGGCACGCCCGTCGGCGCCGGGTCGGCGAAGCCCTGGGCGGCGAGCGCCACGCGGCGGGCCTGGGCGAGCGAGAGTGATTCCGGTGCGGTCATCGTCGGCGACCTTAATTCATCGGTACGACGCCGGTGCGGGAAGCTGGACGTGACGACCAACGGGGCATAGAACGGTGCAATGCTGACCATCCGTCGGGAGGAGCCGGACGACGCCGAGGCGGTCGCCCGGGTACACGTGCACGGCTGGCAGGCGGGCTACGCCGGCTTCATGCCGGACGAGGTGCTCGGGCGGCTCAACGTGGTGGCCTGGGCGCAGCGTCGTCGCGACGTCGGCACCGCCGATCCGGAACACCCGTTCACCACGCTGCTCGGCGAGGTGGACGGGTTGGTCGTCGGCTTCACCACCTTCGGGCCGTACCGCCGCAACCAGGACCGGGACGACCTGGACCCGGCGGTCGGCGAGGTGGTGGCGCTCTACGTGGAGCCGGCCCACTGGGGTGACGGGACCGCCGCGGCGTTGCTGGACGCCGCCCGCGGCGGACTCACCGAGCGGGGCTGGGCCGGCTACCGGGCGTGGGTGCTGGCGGACAACCGGCGGGCCCGGCGGTTCTGCGAGCGCGCCGGCCTGTCACCGGACGGTGAGCGGTCGACCTACCAGGTGCCGCTGGCCGGTGGGGGCCCGCCGGTCGGGCTGGTCGAGTTGCGGTACGCCGGACGCTTTGACAGCTGATCCGTTCGGGGTGAGCCACCGGCGGATCGGCAGGAAGGCCAGCAGCGCCAGACTGACCCACACGTAGGCGTTGCTGCCCAGGAAGCCGTCGACGCCGGTGAAGTCCTTTTCCCAGAGCCAGACGGTCCGGCTGATCAGCAGCGCGTACCCGATGGTCGCGGCGAGCAGCAGGACCTGCCGTCGGCGGCCGGCCGGCGCGGCCATCGCGTTGTCGACCAGCAGGATCAACGCGGGCAGCAGCCAGACCAGGTGGTGCACCCAGGTGACCGGGCTGACCAGGCACATCACCGCGCCGGTCAGCGCCAGGCCGGTCGCCTCGTCGCCGGCCGCGACGGCGGCCCGGGAACGCCAGGCCCAGAGCGCCAGGGTGCCGAGCACCAGCAGCAGCCACAGCAGTGTGCTCGGGTGCTCCGGGTCGAGCCGGGCGACCACCCCGCGCAGCGACTGGTTGGAGACGAAGGCCAGCTCGCCCACCCGTCCGGTGTTCCACAGCGCCTCGGTCCAGAACTCCCGGGACGCGTCGGGGAAGAGCGCGGCGGCCAGCAGCGACACCCCGGCGGCGGTGCCGCTGGCGGTGAGCGCCGCCCGCCACCGCCCGGTCACCAGCAGGTAGACGATGAACACGCCAGGGGTCAGTTTGATCGCCGTGGCGAGGCCGATGCCCACCCCGGCCCACCGGTTGCCGGCGGGTAGCAGCCGCAGCAGGTCCACCGCCACCAGGAAGAGCAGCAGCGTGTTGACCTGGCCGAAGTTGACCGTCTCCCGCATCGGTTCGAACGCGGCGGCCAGGCAGAGCGCCACGGCGAGGGCGAACCACCGGGTCCAGCCGGCGCGGCGGGCGATCGGGTCGACCAGCCACCAGATCAGCACCGTGGTGGTGGCCACGCTGGCGAGCACGCTCACCACGATCGCGGCCGTCCACGGCAGGTACGCCATCGGCAGCATCACCAGCGCGGCGAACGGCGGATAGGTGAAGCCGTACTGGGTGCCCGGTTTGAGGTAGTCGTAGATCTCCCCGCCGTCGTGCACCCACCAGGTCAACGCGCCGTAGTAGACCTTCAGGTCGAAGAACCCGTGCCGGACGGCGGCGACGGCGAGGAACCCGGCGACCGCCGCGGCGAGCACCACCACCCCGACGACCTGCGCGGTCGTCCTATTGGCACCCTGCGCCACCGTCGTCTCCCTCGCCCTGCGTAGGCTTCCGTCCCATGGCTCTCGGGTACGTCCGCCCGGCGCGTCCCGAGGACGCCGGCGAGATCGCACGCATCCAGCTCGCGACCTGGCGGGTCGCGTACCGCCGGATCCTGCCTCGGCATGTGCTCGACAACCTGGACGAGGCGTTCCTCGCCCGGCGGTGGAGCGCCGCGGTGCTGGAGCCGCCCTCGGGCGCGCACCGGGTGCTGGTCGCCGTCGAACAGGCCGAGCAATCGTATCTGGTGGGGTTCGCCGCCTCCGGCCCGGCCGACGCCGAGGCGTTGGCCCCGGGTGAGCCGGCCGACGCGCTCGGCCCGGACGTGGCGGCGGTGACCGATCTGCTGATCGAGCCGCGGTGGGGCCGTCGGGGGCACGGCAGTCGACTGCTCGCCGCCGCCGTCGACCTGTGGCGGGAGGACGGGATGAGCCGTGCGGTGGCCTGGGCGTTCGACGGTGACGAGGCGACCCGCAAGTTCCTGACCAGCACCGGGTGGGAGCTCGACGGCGCGGCCCGGGCGCTTGACGTCGACGACATGCTGGTGCCCCAGGTGCGCCTGCACGTGGGCGTGCCGACTGAGAAGGTACCTGTCGACGACGAGCCCGTTGGCTGACCCGCGCTGACGCCCCGGCCCGGATACCGGCACGGGTCGGCGTGCCCCGGCCGGAGTGGGCGCCGATGTCCGACCTGTCGCCTACGGTCGGCCCATGAGCTCAGCCACCACGCCGCTGTCGGCGCCGACCGCCGAGGGTCACCTGGAGGGGTTCCGGGTCGAGCTGACCGGCTACTGCTACCGGATGCTCGGCTCGCTGTTCGACGCCGAGGACGCGGTGCAGGAGACTCTGCTGCGGGCCTGGCGCGGGTGGGACGGCTTCGACGGCCGCGCCAGCACGCGCACCTGGCTCTACCGGATCGCCACCAACGTCTGCCTGGATCTGCTGAGGGGTCACCGGCGGCGGGCCATGCCGACGGATTTCGGTGACCCGTCGCCGCCGGTGGCCCCGAGCCTTGGTGACGCGGAGACGGGTTGGGTAGGGCCGGCGGCGGATGCTGCGGTGTTGCCCACTGCGGATCCGGCGGAGCTGGCCGTGCTGCGGGACTCGGTCCGGTTGGCGTTCGTCGCCGCGCTCCAGCACCTGCCTCCCCGGCAGCGCGCGGTACTGATCCTTCGGGACGTGTTGCGCTGGCATGCCGACGAGGTCGCCGGTCTGCTCGAGACCAGCGTGCCCGCCGTCAACAGTGCGCTGCAACGTGCCCGGGCCACGCTGGCCGAGCGGGCCGGCGCGACGCCGGGCCCGGCCCTGGACGAGGAGCATCGCGACCTGCTGGACCGCTACGTGCGGGTGTTCGAGCGCTACGACATCGACGCTCTCGTGGGTCTGCTGCGCGAGGACGCGGTGCACAGCATGCCTCCGTACCGGATGTGGTTGTCGGGGGCGGCCGACATCGGCCGGTGGATGGTTTCCTGGCCGGCGTCCGGCTGCCAAGGTTCCCGGCTCCTGCCGGTGTCGGCCAATGGCGCTCCGGCGCTGGCGCAGTACCGTCCTGACCCGGCTGGGGGGCGCCGAGCGTTCTCCATCCAGCTCATCGACGTCGCCGACGGCCGGATCACCCGGCTCACCCACTTCCTGGAGCCGGCGCTCTTCGCCCGCTTCGGCCTGCCCGACAAAATCGCCTGACGATGCACCGATGAGTTCGGGGCCGGACCGTCGTCCACCCTCCGACACTGACCGTCACCAGGAGGGTGAGAACGATGCGGACAGCACACCCCGCAGCCGGGCGTCGGGAGTGGATTGGGCTGGCCGTGTTGGCCCTGCCCACTCTGCTGCTGGCACTCGACCTGAGCGTGCTCTATCTGGCCCTGCCGAGCCTCAGCGCGGACCTCGGCGCCGACAGCACCCAGCAGTTGTGGATCACCGATGCGTACGGTTTCCTGGTGGCCGGTTTCCTGGTCACGATGGGCACCCTGGGCGATCGGGTGGGTCGTCGACGCCTGTTGTTGATCGGGGCCGGTGCCTTCGCCGTGGTCTCGGTGGTGGCCGCCTACGCACCGAATCCGCCGCTGCTGATCGCCGCGCGGGCACTGCTCGGTGTCGCCGGGGCCACGCTGATGCCTTCCACGCTGGCCCTGATCAGCAACATGTTCCAGATCCCGGCGCAGCGCGCGGTGGCGGTCGGGGTCTGGATGAGCTGCTTCATGGGCGGGATGGCGGTCGGGCCGGTGATCGGCGGGGTGCTGCTGGAGAATTTCTGGTGGGGCTCGGCGTTCCTGCTGGGTGTGCCGGTGATGGCGGTGTTGCTGGTGGTCGCGCCGCTGCTGCTTCCGGAGTTCCGCGACCCGCGCCCCAGCCGACTGGACCTGGTCAGCGTCGCGTTGTCGCTCGCCACCATCCTGCCGGCGGTCTACGGCATCAAGGAGCTGGCCCGGCACGGTTGGCGCCCGCTGGCCGTGCTGGCGATCGTGACCGGCCTGCTGGTGGGGGTGGTCTTCGTGCGGCGGCAGCGCCGGCTTCCTCATCCGCTGCTGGACGTGGGCCTCTTCGGCAACCGCACGTTCACTGCCGCACTGCTGGTGTTCCTGCTCAACGGTCTGTTGATGGGCGGCACCTTCCTGCTGGTCAGCCAGTGGCTGCAACTGGTCGAAGGGCTGACCCCGCTGCGCGCCGGGCTGCTGCTGGTGCCGCAGGCGGTGGCGATGATCGGCGCGACCACTGTGGCTCCGTTGCTGGCCCGTCGGTTCCGGCCGGGGCACGTGATGGCCGTCGGGCAACTGATCACGGCGGCGGGTTTCCTGCTCCTCACCGGCGCGGAAGGCGACCACGCCCTGTTTGTCGTCCTGGTCGCCTTCGTCGTCACCTCCGCCGGGATCGCGTTGCCGTCGGCCCTGGTCACCGACCTGATCGTCGGGTCGGCGCCGCCGGAACGGGCCGGCTCGGCAGCGTCGCTCTCGGAGACCAGCGGCGAGTTGGGCATCGCCCTGGGTGTGGCGGTCCTGGGCAGCGTGGGCGCCGCCGTCTACCGTGCCGAGCTGGGCCCGGCGCTGCCCGCGGGTCTGCCCGCCGAGGCGGCGGCCCGGGCCCGCGACGGGTTGGCCGGGGCGGTCACGGTGGCCGGTGAGCTGCCGGGCGGGATGGGCGTTCCGCTGGTCGAGGCGGCCCGGGCGGCGTACACGAGCGGGCTGGTAGTGGCGGCCACCGCCGGTGCCGTCGTGCTGCTCGGGCTGGCAGTGGTCGCCGCGTTGGCGTTCCGGTCGGTGCCGTCCTACGCGCCGGTCGGTGCCGAGCCGGCCCAGCCCGAGGAGCCCGCGTCGACCGCCACCCCACACTGATGCGCGGAGCCGGTGTGGCGGTTCCGATTATCGGCACCGCCACACCGGGCCGGTCAGCCCTTGTCCGAGCCGTCGTTGCCGTCGCGGACGAAGTACCGCTGGAACACCACGAAGATGATCGCTACCGGGATGGTGGCCAGCAGCGCGGCGCCGAGTTTGAGCGGGTACTGGGTGCCCTTGCCGAGCGAGCCGCTGACCAGGTCGGCCAACCCGCGCGGCAGGGTGAACAGGTCAGGGTCCTGCACCGACACCAGGCTGTGTGGGAACTCGTTCCAGGAGCCCTGGAACGACAGGATGGTGAGGGTGATCAGCGCCGGTTTCGCCATCGGCAGCACCACCGACCAGAAGGTACGGAAGATGCTCGCCCCGTCGATCCGGGCGGCCTCCTCGACACTCACCGGAATCGACTCGAAGAACTGCTTCATGATGAACACGCCCGCCGCGTCGGCCAGCAGCGGCACCACCAGCCCGGCGTAGCTGTTGTAGAGGCCGAGCTGGTTGAGCACCAGGAACTTCGGGATCAGCAGCACCACACCGGGCACCGCCATCACCGCGATGACGGCGGCGAACAGCCCGCTGCGGCCGCGGAACCGCAGCCGGGCCAGCGCGTACCCGGCGAGCGAGTCGAAGAAGACCCGGCCGATGGTGACCAGCACCGTCACCAGCAGCGAGTTGCCCAGCCACAGCGGGAAGTTGGTGCCGGCGAAGATCCGTTCGAAGCCGGCCAGCGTGAGCGGGTCCGGAAAAGGTGACAGCGGGTTCGCCGCCGCGTCGGACTCGGTCTTGAGCGCGTTGCCGATCTGGATGACGAACGGGTAGAGGAACACCAGCCCGAAGAAGACCAGCGTGGCGTACCCCAGGAAGCGGGTGGCCAGGGTGCGGGCCGCGCGCTGCTGACGCCGCGCGGGCGCCGCCGCCGGGCGGTCGGTGAGCATTGCCATCTCAGGACCTTCCCGGTACGCGCCGACGCCACAGGCCGCGGCGCGGCTGGTCGGTGTCCCGCTCGGCCAGCGCCCGGCGCTGGATGAGTGTGAGCACGATGATGATCAGGAACAGGACGAACGAGATCGCCGCGCCGGAGCCGTAGTCGAAGTCCCGGAAGGCGGTCCGGTACGACAGGTAGGCCGGGGTGAGCGTGGTCTTGGCCGGGTCGCCCTGGCTCATCACGTACACCTGGTCGAAGACCTGCCAGGAGCCGATCATGCCGAGGGTGAGCACCAGGAAGGTGGTGGGCCTGATCATCGGCAATGTGACGTACCGGAAGCGCTGCCACCGGGACGCGCCGTCGAGGGTGCTCGCCTCGTCCAGGGCGACCGGCACGTTCTGCAGCCCGGCCAGGAACATCAGCATGAAGGTGCCGGAGGTGGTCCAGACGACCAACGTGATGATCGAGATCATCGCCACGCTCGGGCCGGCCAACCAGTCCCACCAGGTCAGCCCGAACGGGCCACCGTCGGCCAGTGCCGCCGGTGGCGAGTCGACGCCGACCGCGCCGAACAGCAGGTGCAGCACACCCCGGGAGTCGGCGAACCACTCCGGGCCGTCGATCCCGAGGAAACCGAGCAGCGCGTTCACCGCGCCGGAGTTGGCGAAGAGAAACAGGAACACCACGCTGATCGCGACCGAGCTGGTCACCGAGGGGAAGTAGAAGGCGCTGCGGAAGAAGCTCTTGCCCTTGAGCATCCGGTTGTTGACGACCAACGCCAGCCCGAGCGCGAGCACTGTCTGCGCCGGCACCACGATCGCCACGTAGTAGATGTTGTTGCGGATGCTGGTCATGAAGTCGCGGCGGGCCAGCCCGTCCTCGGTGAACAACTGGGTGTAGTTGTGTGCGCCGACGAACGGGACGTCGCCGGTGAACGGGCTGCCCTGGCCGTTCCAGTCGGTCAGGCTGACCCAGAGCGCCATCAGGATGGGCAGCAGCAGGAACAGCCCCAGAATGACGAGAACCGGTGCGACGAAGAGCCAGCCGGCGAGGTTCTCGTTGCTCCGGATGCCGCCCCTGCGTCGGCGGGGGCCGGCCCCGCCCGCTGTCGCCACGGCGGTCAGTGTCTCGGTTGCCATCTTCCCTCCCTTCCTCTGTCCGGCCGACGTGCGGCGGGGGCCCCGGTGGTCGCCGGGGCCCCCACCAGCACCTCAGCTGCCGCCGAGCGCCGCCTTGGCGTTCTTGTCGAAGTTCTGCAGCACGGTCTTCGGGTCGCCGTTGGCCAGGCCCTGTAGACCGGTGTCGAGGTCCTTGAGGACGCTGTCCATCTTCGGGGCGTTCACCGGGCCCTGGGCGTACGCGGCACCGTCGATGAACACCTTGTCCGCCGGGAACGCGGCGGTGTACTGGTCGCGCGCCGACTGGCGGGACGGCATGACACCGAACGCCTTCGCGAAGGTCATCTGCTGCTCGCCGCTGGTCATCGCCTCGACGAACTTGATCGCCTGATCCTTGTACTTGCTCTTCGCGGCGACGCCCCAGCACTGGGTGAAGGAGAGCGTGCCCTGCCCCTTGGTGCCGGCCGGCAGCGCCACGACCTTGTACTTCACGTTCGGGAAGTCGTTCTGCAGGGCACCCTTGATCCAGTTGCCCTCGATGGTCATCACTGCCTCGCCCTTGCCGAACGCCTCACCCGACCAGCCGGCGTCGAGCTGCTTCGGGTACTTGGCCAGGCCGGTGCTGAGCATGGTCTTGACGTACTGGAGGGCGGCGAGGTTCTCCGGGGTGTCGGCGGTCGGCTGCTTGCCGTCCTTGCTCACCAGCCAGCCGCCGTTCTGCACCATGAAGGCGCCGATCCGGTCCCGGGTGTCACCGAGGGCCAGCGGGACCTGCCCCTTGGCCTTGATCTTCTGGGCGACGGCGGTGAGCTGCTCCCAGGTCGTCGGCACGTCGGCGTCGGTCAGCCCGGCCTTGCTCCACAGGTCGGTGTTGATCTGCAGGGCCAGGGTCGAGAAGTCCTTGGGCGCGCAGTAGAGCTTGCCGTCGTACGTGAAGGTGGTGCGCAGGCTCTCGTAGAAGTCGCTGGAGTTGCTGATCTTGTCGCCGTACGGCTCGAGGGCGCCGACACTTGCGTAGTCGGCGAACTGGGCCGCGTCCACGTAGAAGACGTCCGGCGGGGTGCCGCCGGCGAGAGCCTGACCGAGCTGCTGGGTGAGGTCCTGCGCCGGGGTGACAGTCGCGGTGTTGCCGGAGCTGCCGGCCCACTTCGCGGCGGCGTCCTGCACGGCCTTGGTCTCGGCCTCGCCGGACGAGCCGATCAGGATCTGCAGGCTGGCCGGGCCGCTGGACTGGGCGGTGTCGCCGGAGGAGTCGTCGAAGCCGCTGCCGCAGGCGGCGGAGCCGAGGAGGGCGACGGCGGCGAGGCCGGCCACCGCTGCCCGGGTGATTGTTCGAGGTGCCATGGTTTCTCCTGGTGGGGGGTGGGACTACGCGGTGTGCCGCAGTGCCAACGAGGGCTGGAGCAGCACGGGGGTGGGGGTCTCGTGGTCGCCGTCGAGGACCCCGGTGAGCAGGTCCACGCAGCGGGCGGCGGCCTCGCCGAGCGGCTGGCTGACGCTGGTCAGCCCGACCGCGGCGGCCACCGGCGTGTCGTCGAAGCCGATCACCGACACGGGCGGGTCGACGCCCCGAATCGCCTGGAGAGCGCCGAGGGCGAGTGAGTCGCTGGCGCAGACCACGGCGCTCGGTGCCACTGTGTCGAGCAGGTCGCGCATCAGGCGTTCACCCTCGGCGATGCCGTCCTCGGTCTCCCGGTGCAGCCCGGTCGGGTCGACGCCGGCCGCACGCAGCGCGTCGCGCCACCCGGCCCGCCGGTCGTCGCCGACGCCGGAGCCGACCGGCCAGCCGAGAAAGGCGATCCGCCGGTGGCCGGCGTCGAGCAGACGCCGAGTGGCCTGGGCGGTGCCGGCGGCGCCGTCCACGTCCACCCAGGGGTGCGCGTCGAGCGCGTCCCATGGGCGACCGAAGGTCACGAACGGCACGTCCCGGTCGGCGAGCCATTCGGTACGCGGGTCGCCGTACTTGGTGCCCACCAGCACGAACGCGTCCAACTCGTAGGTGCCGAGCAGGTCGCCGTAGGTGGCGATCTCCCGGTCGTCGTCGGTGGCGGTGTAGAGCAGCACCCGGTAGCCGGCGGCGTCGGCGGTCTCGGTGAGGCCGTGCAGGAAGCGGTCGAGCACGGAGCCGTTGATGCCGTCGCGGGTCGGGTCGATCCGGGCGGCGATGAGGCGGGACCGGCCGGTGCGCATCTGCCGGGCGGCCTGGTTGGCCCGGTAGCCGAGCGCGTTGATCGCGTCCTCGACCCGCTGACGGGTCTCCTGCCGCACGATGTGCGGGCTGTTGAGCACGTTGGACACCGTCTGCCGGCTGACTCGGGCGTGCCGGGCCACCGTCGCGATGGTCACCTTTTCGGCCACTTAATCCCTCTCGCCATCTTGAACGATCCAATTTGGATAAGGCAGGATTGGATCGTTCAAGTTTCTGGAATGTTTCGCACTTTGCACCGCCAGGGGCGCGTTGTCAAGATGGCCGCCCCGCACCCCGAGGATCTGGAGCTACACCGTGATCGAACGCCAGCTGCAACCCCTCCTGCACGAGTTGGTCGGGGTGGTCCTCGCACCGACCAGCGCGCTGGGGGACGCGACCGGTCAGATCCGCCCGACCGGCGTCCAGGGCGTCTTCCACGCCGATGCCCGGGTGCTCTCCCGCGCCGAGCTGCGGGTCGACGAGCGGGAGCTCGAAGGGCTGACCCGCGGCGACGACGGCCCGCACGGCGCACACTTCGTGAGCCTGGCCCGCTGGCTCGGTGACCCGACGCCCGACCCCACCGTCCGCGTCGACCGGCTCCGGCGGGCCACCCGCAACGGCCTCACCGAGGAGCTGCGGATCGTCTCCACCGCCACTGTCGGCGTACGGGCCACCGTCTCCGTCGACCTCGGCTGCGACCTGGCACCCATCGAGGTCGTCAAGTCCGGTGGCGCCACCGACGCGCTGACGGCCAGGCCCGGTCAGCCCGGCACGCTCACCTGGTCGGGCACCGGGATCACCGTCACCGTCACCGCGCCGGGCGCCGACGTGCTGGTCGACGGCGAGCGGGCCACCGCACCCCGGCTGGCCTGGCCGGTCGACCTGCCCCCCAGGGGCGAGTCCGTGCTGCGCTGGCAGTTGACAGTCGACGACCCGCGCGCCGTCGTCGTCGGCCCGGCCGGCGAGCCCGAGTGGTCCCGACCCGAGGTGACCGCCGACGACCGGCGGCTGATCCGACTGCTCGACCGCAGCCTGGACGACATGCGCGGCCTCCGACTGGTCGAGACCGGCGCACCCGGCGACGTGTTCCTCGGCGCCGGGGTGCCCTGGTTCCTCACCCTGTTCGGCCGGGACAGCCTCTGGGCCGCCCGGATGATGCTGCCGCTCGGCACCGACCTGGCCGCCGGCACTTTGCGCGTGCTCGCCCGGCGACAGGGCACGCGGATCGACCCGACGACCGGCGAGGCCCCCGGCAAGATCCTGCACGAGCTGCGCCGTCACGCGTTCGCCCTGCCCGACAACGGCCTGCGCCTCCCGCCGGCGTACTACGGCACTGTCGACGCCACGATGCTCTGGGTCAACCTGCTGCACGACGCGTGGCGTTGGGGAATGCCCGCCGAGCAGATCGAGCCCCTGCTGCCGCACCTGGAGGCGGCGCTGCGCTGGCTCGGCGAGCACGCCGACCCGGACGGCGACGGCCTGGTCGAGTACGTCGACACCACCGGGCACGGGCTGTCCAACCAGGGCTGGAAGGACTCCGGCGACGCCGTCCGCTTCCACGACGGCACCCTGGCCACCGCGCCGATAGTGCTGGCCGAGGTGCAGGGGTACGCGCACGAGGCCGCCGTGAACGGCGCCGCCCTGCTGGACGCCTTCGGCCGACCGGGCGCCGACCGCTGGCGCGAGCACGCCGCCGCGCTGGTCGGTCGGTTCCGCAAGAGCTTCTGGGTCGACGGTCGCCACGGACCGCAACCCGCGCTGGCCCTCGACCGTGACAAGCGCCCGGTCGACTCGCTGACCAGCAACATCGGCCACCTGCTCGGCACCGGACTGCTCGACCGCGACGAGGAGGCCCAGGTCGCGCACCTGCTCACCACCGACACCATGGCCACCGGGTTCGGGCTACGCACCATGTCCAGCGACGACGCCGGGTTCAGCCCGTTGTCGTACCACTGTGGCTCGATCTGGACCCACGACACAGCGATCGTGCTCGGTGGGCTGGCCCGCGCCGGGCACCGCGAAGCCGCGCTCGGTCTGGCCGACGGGCTGCTCAGCGCGGCCGAGGCGTTCGACTACCGGATGCCGGAGCTGTACGGCGGCGACGACCGGGCACTGGTGAACCGCCCGGTGCCGTACCCGGCCGCGTGCCGACCGCAGGCGTGGGCCGCGGCGGGCGCGGTGCTGCTGCTCCAGGCCGCCACGGGGCTCTACCCGGACGTGCCGGGCGGCACGGTCCGACTGGCGCCCCTGGCGGGAGCGGAGTTCGGTGCCGTGGCGGTCGACGGCCTCCGCGTGGCCGACACGCCGGTGCACGTGGCGATCGACCGCACCGGCAAAGCCACAGTCACCGGCCTCCCCACAACGCTGACCCCAACCCCACCCGTCCCCACCCAACGCCGCCCCACAGCCCCTCTCCCCCGCTAATCCCCAACCCGCCCCACCCCACCCGACCCCACCCGACCCCGACCCCACCCCGCCGTCGATCATGGAGTTGTGGTGGGCAACAGCTCCATATGTGCCCCTTATGCGAGGCACCACAACTCCATGATCGACCCAGGCCGGGCCGGACGCGCCGACGATCTTGCGGCTTCGGTTGTCCAGATGGGTCGAATGTTCTTTATGTCGCCACTGAAACTGCAAGATCGCGGGGCTCAGGGGGTTCGTTCGGCGATCAGCTCGTCGTCGTCAATGGCACCCGTGGGGTGGAAGCCCAGGGAGGTGTACAGGGCTGCGGCCGGGGTGTTGTCGGGGTGGTACGACAGGCGGACCGGGGGCTTACCGTCCCGGTCGGCCAGCCAGGGGGCCAGGGTCTGCACCGTCGCCCGGCCGACACCCTGGGCCTGCTCGGCGGCATCGATCAGCATCCCGCCGATCCAGTGCGAGCCGTCGTCGTCCACGCCCCACATGACGTGGCCGACGACGGTCTCGTCGGCGTACACGGCGAGCGAGTTCCACACCTCGGAGCGCATGCTCAGCAGCAGGTAACGCGCGCCCAGCGCGGCCACGAACCGGCGCTGGTCGTCGCGCGGGGCGACGTCGGCCACCGCCCGCCAGTTGTCGTCGTCGACAGGCCGCAGTGTCACTCGCCGCCCGGCCCGGTCACCATGTCCACCATCGATCATCGGGGCAGCCTAGGGTCGGCCGGACCCGTGCCGCGACCAGGTTTCGCCCCGGGCCGACGTGGGCCGGTCAGTCGAGCAGGGCGTCCAGGCCGACGGTGAGGCCGGGACGGTTGCGCACCGCGCGGACGGCCAGCAGCACACCCGGCATGAACGACACCCTGTCGTACGAGTCGTGCCGGATGGTCAGCGTCTCGCCGGTGCCGCCGAACAGCACCTCCTGGTGGGCGACCAGGCCGGTGGCGCGCACCGCGTGGACTCGTACCCCGTCGATCTCGGCGCCGCGCGCACCCGGCACCTCGTCCTTGGTGGCGTCCGGGACCGGGCCGAGGCCGGCCTCCGCGCGGGCCCGGGCGATCTGCCGGGCGGTGTGGGTGGCGGTGCCGCTCGGGGCGTCGAGCTTGCGCGGGTGGTGCTGCTCGATGATCTCGACGGACTCGAAGTGTCGGGCGGCTCGCGCGGCGAACTGCATCATCAGCACCGCGCCGATACCGAAGTTCGGGGCGATGACCACACCCACCTCGGGCTTGTCGGCCAGCCAGCCGCGCACCTGCTCCACCCGCTGCTCGGTGAAGCCGGTAGTGCCGACCACAGCGCTGATGCCCTGCTCGATGCACCACTGGAGGTTGTCCATGACGACGTCCGGGGTGGTGAAGTCGACGACCACCTCGGCGGTGGAGACGGAGGAACGGTCGTCGCCCTGGTCGATCGCCGCGGTCAGGGCGAGATCGTCGGCGACGTCGACCGCCTTGCAGACCTCGATGCCCATCCGGCCGCGCGCACCAAACACACCGACCCGCAGCTGCTGGGCCGGGGTCTTTCCCTGCTCGTCAGTCACGGGGCACAACCTATCCCAATCGGGACGGGCCCTTCCGGCCGGATCCGCTGTGCTCCACCGGGCGGGACACCCCGACCGGGCTGCCTCGACCGGCCGGGCGGCAGACCTCAGACCGCGAAGTCGCCGGCGCCGAACGGGCCCACCACGGCCAGCGACATCGGCCGGCTGAGCAGTTCGGCGGCGAGGACGTTCACGTCCTCCACTGTGACCTCGTCGACGCGGCGGAGCAGCTCGTCGACAGGCATCAGGTCGCCGTAGAGCAGCTCACCCTTGGCCAGCCGGCTCATCCGGGAACCGGTGTCCTCCAGGCCGAGCACGAAGGAGCCCTTGCTCATCCCCTTGCCCCGGGCCACCTCGGCCTCGGTCAACCCGTCGGCGGCCACCCGGGCCAGCTCGGCACGGGTCAGGGACAGCACCTCGTCCACCTTGCCCGGCGCGCAGCCGGCGTAGACGGCGAACAGGCCGGTGTCGGCGTACTGGCTGGCGTAGGAGTAGACCGAGTACGCGAGGCCGCGCTGCTCGCGGATCTCCTGGAACAGGCGGCTGGACATGCCGCCACCGAGCACGTTGTTGAGCACCCCGAGGGCGAACCGCCGATCGTCGAGCCGGTCGATGCCGGGGCAGCCGAGGATGACGTGTGCCTGCTCGGTCTCCTTCGGCTCCACCAGTGTGGTCGCCGGCTTGGTGCGTACCGCCGGGGTCGCCGCGCGGTGCGGCGCCGGGCCGGCCGGGTCGCTGTCCAGCGGGGTGCCGCGCACTGCCTGACGGACCATCTTGACCACCGCGGCGTGGTCGAGGTTGCCGGCGGCGGCGATGACGATCTGCGGCGCGGTGTACCGACCCCGGTAGAAGCTCTGGATCTGCCGCCGGGTCATCGGGGTGACGGTCTCAGCGGTGCCGGAGATCAGCCGGCCCAGCGGGTGATCGCCGTAGACGGCCTGGACGAAGAGGTCGTGCACCTCGTCACCCGGCTCGTCGTCGTGCATGGCGATCTCCTCCAGGATCACGCCACGCTCGGTCTCGACGTCTGCCGGCTCCAACAGCGAGTCCGCTACCAGGTCGCACATCACGTCGATCGCCAGCGGCAGGTCCTCGTCCAGCACGCGGGCGTAGTAGCAGGTGTATTCCTTCGTGGTGAAGGCATTGGTCTCGCCACCCACCGCCTCGATCTGCGAGGAGATCTCCAGTGCGGTGCGCTTGTGGGTGCCCTTGAAGAGCAGGTGCTCGAGGAAGTGCGCGGCACCGGCCTGCGGGCCGGTCTCGTCACGCGAGCCGACCGCCACCCAGATGCCGAACGAGACGCTGCGCATCGCCGGAATCGCCTCGGTGAGGACGCGCAGGCCGCTGGGCAGCACGGTACGACGTACCGTGCCGCCCAGCGGGTCGTCGCTGAGCGTCCGGGTCACCGCGCGGGCGGTGCCGCCGGAGCGGCCCGCCCCGGTGTCCCGAGACGGGGCCACCCCCCGTCGATCCGGTGGAAACGGCGCGCTGATGGCCCGACTCACGACTTGCTCCCGGTTCGACGAGGGGTGGGTGATGCGTTGTACGACGGTCAGCTGTGCCGGGTCCGACGGCGCGGACGCTCGCCGCCCTCGCCACCCTCGCCGCCGCCGCCGTTGCCGCCCTCGCCGCCGCGCTCCGGGCCACGCCCGCCACGGTCGCCGCCACGCTCACGGTCGCCGCGGTCACGCGGAGCCCGGTCGCCCCGGTCCCGACCAGCCGGCCGGTCGCCAGCGGCGGCCTCACCGGCGGCCGGAGCCTCGGTGCCCTCCGGGCGGACCTTGTCGAGGTAGATCTTGCCGCGGGCGTCGATGTCAGCGATCTCGACCTCGACCCGGTCACCGACGTTGAGGAAGTCCTCAACGCGCTCGACCCGCTTGCCGTCGCCCACCTTGGAGATGTGCAGCAGACCGTCACGGCCCGGCAGGAGCGAGATGAACGCGCCGAACGCGGCGGTCTTGACCACCGTGCCGAGGAACCGCTCGCCCTGCTTCGGCAGCGTCGGGTTGGCGATGCCGTTGATCCGGTCGACGGCCGCCTGGGCCGACGGGCCGTTTGTGGCGCCGACGTAGATCGTGCCGTCGTCCTCGATGGAGATCTCGGCGCCGGTCTCGTCCTGGATCGCGTTGATGGTCTGCCCCTTCGGGCCGATCACCATGCCGATCTTGTCCACCGGGATCTTGACCGTGGTGACCCGCGGCGCGTAGTCGGACATCTCGGCCGGAGCCTCGATCGCCGCCTTCATGACGCCGAGGATGACCTGCCGGGCCTCGTTCGCCTGCTGCAACGCGGCGGCCAGCACGTCCGACGGGATGCCGTTGAGCTTGGTGTCGAGCTGGAGCGCGGTGACGAACTCCGGGGTGCCGGCGACCTTGAAGTCCATGTCACCGAACGCGTCCTCGGCACCGAGGATGTCGGTCAGCGTCACGTACTGGGTCTTGCCGTCCACCTCGTCGGAGATGAGCCCCATCGCGATGCCGGCGACCGGCGCCTTCAGCGGGACACCCGCGGAGAGCAGGCCCAGCGTCGACGCGCAGACCGAACCCATCGAGGT
Source organism: Micromonospora sp. NPDC048843 (assembly GCF_040649965.1). NCBI lineage: Bacteria > Bacillati > Actinomycetota > Actinomycetes > Micromonosporales > Micromonosporaceae > Micromonospora > Micromonospora sp. NPDC048843. The sequence continues at coordinate 18,936 of NZ_JBEZGJ010000062.1, read as the reverse complement.
GGAGCCGTTGGAGCCGAGCGCCTCCGACACCTGCCGGATGGCGTACGGGAACTCCTCGCGCGACGGCAGCACCGGGATCAGCGCGCGCTCGGCGAGAGCGCCGTGGCCGATCTCGCGACGCTTCGGCGAGCCGACCCGGCCGGTCTCACCGGTCGAGTACGGCGGGAAGTTGTAGTTGTGCATGTAGCGCTTGCGGTTCTCGGGGGACAGCGTGTCCACCATCTGCTCCATGCGGAGCATGTTCAGCGTGGTGACACCCAGGATCTGGGTCTCGCCCCGCTCGAACAGCGCCGAACCGTGCACCCGGGGCAGCACGCCGACCTCGGCGGTCAGCGCCCGGATGTCGCGCGGGCCACGCCCGTCCATGCGGACCTGCTCGCGCAGCACGCGGTTGCGCACCTCGGACTTGGTCAGCGACCGGAAGGCAGCACTGAGCTCCTTCTCCCGGCCCTCGAACCGTGCGCCCAGCTCCTCAGCGACCCGGGCCTTGACCCGGTCCAGGGCCTCCTCGCGGTCGGCCTTGCCGGCGATGGTGATCGCCTCGGCCACGTCGGCGCGGGCCAGCTCGGAGACGGCGTCGTACACGTCGTCCTGGTAGTCCAGGAAGACCGGGAACTCGGTGACCGGCTTGGCGGCGACCTCGGCCAGCTCGCTCTGCGCGCGGCACAGCTCACGGATCGCCGGCTTGGCGGCCTCCAGGCCGCTGGCGACGACCTCCTCGGTCGGTGCGGTGGCACCGGCCGAGATGAGGGCGACGGCGTTCGGGGTGGCCTCGGCCTCGACCATCATGATCGCGACGTCACCGTCCTCGAGCGTGCGGCCGGCCACGACCATGTCGAAGGTGGCGCGAGCCAGCTCCTCCAGGGTCGGGAAGGCGACCCACTGGCCGTCGATGTGGGCGACGCGGGTCGCGCCGATCGGGCCGGAGAACGGCAGGCCGGAGAGCTTGGTCGACATCGAGGCGGCGTTGATCGCCACGACGTCGTACGGGTGCTGCGGGTCGAGCGCGAGGATGGTCTCGACGACCTGGACCTCGTTGCGCAGGCCCTTGACGAACGACGGGCGCAGCGGCCGGTCGATCAGCCGGCAGGTGAGGATCGCGTCCTCGCTGGGCCGACCCTCGCGGCGGAAGAACGAGCCGGGGATGCGGCCCGCGGCGTACATCCGCTCCTCGACGTCGACGGTCAGCGGGAAGAAGTCGAACTGCTCCTTCGGGTGCTTACCGGCGGTCGTGGCGGAGAGAACAACCGTCTCGCCCAGCTGGGCGATGACGGAACCGGCGGCCTGGCGAGCCAGCCGACCGGTGGAGAAGGTGATCTCGCGGGTGCCGAAGGACCCGTTGTCGATCACGGCGGTGCGGGATTCGGTGCCGAGTTTGGTCTCGGTCATGTGCTGTCGTGCTCCTTCGCGTCGTGGGCCCACGACATCGGGGAGCTGCTCAGCCGGCCGGTCTTCGATCGAAGCGCCCGGGTGGCCGGCATGATGCCGGGGTTCCCGGGGGCCACTACCGGAGACCGGTACGCTGACCGGCTCCCTCTCGGGTGGTCGCGCGGCCCGTGTTTCTTCAGGTGGGACGCGGTACGGGGGAGCGGCCGTCCGGCCACTCCCCCGTCACGTCACCGGCGCAGACCGAGCCGCTCGATGAGCGACCGGTAGCGGGCAATGTCCTTCTTCTGGACGTAGTTGAGCAACCGACGGCGACGGCCGACCAGCAGCAGCAGCCCACGGCGGCTGTGGTGGTCGTGCTTGTGCACCTTCAGGTGCTCGGTCAGCTCGGCGATCCGCTTGGTGAGGACCGCTACCTGGACCTCCGGCGAACCGGTGTCGCCCTCGGCGGTCGCGTACTCCGCGCGGATGCTGGCCTTGGCTTCCTGATCGAGCGCCATGTTCTCCCTGTTTCGATGGGTTGATCAAATGGGTGTCCGCCGTCCCGGTGGACCGGGAACGGACCGGTACCTCGCACCCGCGGCGTCGAGCAGGCACGCGAGGCCCCACGCCGGTCACCCGACGTCCCGGCAAGACTACCAGCACTCGCCGGTAACACCCGGCGAAGGGCCTCGGTGGCGGCCCGTCACCCCGGCACGATCAGGCCAGTACGCGCCGGGTGCGCTCGACGTCCTGATTCATCTGGGCGATCAACGGCTCGATCGAGTCGTACCGGATCTGACCACGCAGGTGCGCCACGAAGTCCAGGGCCAACCGCTCGCCGTACAGGTCACCGGAGAAGTCCAGCGCGTACGCCTCCACCCGCCGCTCCCGGCCGGAGAAGGTCGGGTTGGTGCCAACCGACACCGCCGCCAGCAGCGGCTCGTGCTGACCGCGGCGGATCAGCCGGGCCGCGTACACGCCGTCGGCGGGCACCGCCGCGTACCTGTGGCAGAGCAGGTTGGCGGTGGGGAAGCCCAGCTCCCGGCCCCGCTGGTCGCCCCGGACCACGACGCCCTCCACCCGGTGTGGGCGGCCCAGCGCGGCGGCCGCCGCGCCCACGTCACCCGCGTCGACACAGGACCGGATGTACGTGGAGGAGAAGACGGTGCCGGCCTCGGCGACCAGCGGGGCGCCCTCCACGCCGAAGCCGAACGTCTGACCCAGCCGTTCCAGCAACGCCACGTCGCCGGCGGCCCGGTGCCCGAAGCGGAAGTTGCCGCCGACCACCACCAACGCGGCGTGCAGGTGCTCGACCAGGACGTCGTGCACGAACTGCTCGGCCGGCACCCGGGAGAACTCCGGGGTGAACGGCACCACGCAGAGCACGTCCACGCCGAGCGCCTCGATCAGCTCGGCCTTACGGGCCGGCTCGGTGAGCACCGCCGGGTGTGAACCGGGACGGACCACCTCGGCCGGGTGCGGGTCGAAGGTGACCACCACCGACTGCACGCCCAACTCGCGGGCCCGGGCCACGGCGTGCCCGATCGTCGCCTGATGCCCCTTGTGCACGCCGTCGAAGACGCCGATGGTGACCACCGAGCGTCCCCACCCGCCGGGCGCCGCGTCGTAGCCCCGCCACCGCTGCATGCCGTTCCTCTCTGCTGTCCCGCCGGCCGGCGGGTCGACACCGCCGGCTGCGGGCCGACGGACCTGCGCTGCGCTGTCAGGCCGGTGCGAGCACGATCTCCGCGCGGGCGCGCCCGTCCCGTTCGCTGACGATAGCGATCAGGCCGCCGGCCGGCCCGAAGACGGCGTACGGCCCGGTCAGGCCGGCCGGGTCCAGTGGTCCACCGTGGGCGAGCACCCGGGCCTCGTCCGGCGTGGCCTCCCGGCGCGCGAAGAACCGGTCGGCCGCCGCGTCCAGTGGCAGGTTCACCACGTCCGGGGCGCGTTGCTCCAACTCGTCGAGCGTCGCCGCCTCGGCGAGGGTGAAGCCACCCACAGCGGTACGCCGCAGCGCCGTGAGGTGCCCGCCGACGCCGAGCGCCAGGCCGGCGTCGCGGGCGATGGCCCGGATGTACGTACCGGAGGAGCAGGTCACGTCCACGTCCACGTCCACCACGTCCGGCTCGGTGCGGCGGATCGCCAGCACCTCCAACCGGGAGATGGTGACCCGCCGCGCCGGCAGTTCCACGCTCTCCCCGTCGCGGACCCGCTTGTACGCCCGCTGCCCGTCGATCTTGATGGCGCTGACCGCGCTCGGCACCTGGTCGACCTCGCCGCTGAGCCCCGCCAGAGCCGACCGGATCGCGTCGTCGGTGACCTGCCCGGCCGGCACTGTGGCGGTCACGTCGCCCTCGGCGTCGTCGGTGACTGTGGTCTGGCCGAGCCGGATGGTGCCGGTGTAGCTCTTGCCGGCGCCGATCACGTAGGTCAGCAGCCGGGTGGCCCGGCCGACACCGATCACCAGCACACCGGTCGCCATCGGATCGAGGGTGCCGCCGTGACCGACCCGTCGGGTCTTCGCCAGTCGGCGGATGCGCGCCACCACGTCGTGCGACGTCATGCCGCCGGGCTTGTCGACCACGATCAGACCATCGGTGCTCACGTCGGCCAAGCCTGCCAGATGGCACCCACTCCGCAGTGCGTGGGCAGGCCCGGCGTGACCCGAGCCTCCCGCACCAAGGGCTGAGCCGATTTGTCGGGACGAGGCGTCCGTCCGGCGGTTTGTCAGGCGGGGGCAGCCGGACGACCTCCCCGGATGCGAAGATCACCCGCCCGCTGCCACCACCTCGAGATCAGGACCGCCGATGACCACCGACCGACCGCCGGGCCACGAGCACCGCGCTCGGGTCGACCTTCCGGATTGGATGCGGCATCCGACGCCGAAGCGGCGGACGCCGGCACGCTATGTCGACGACCTGATCGAGGGTTGGCCGGCGCTTCGGGCCGCCCGTCGGACGGTGTGGCACTGGCGCGGCCGGAGCAGGTGGAGCGAGTCGCATCCGCACCTCGTCGCCGTGCTGTCGTTCGTCGTGGCAGTCGTCCTCGGGACCGCGTTGGTGACCGGCACCTACTACCTGCTCGCGCTGGCCACCAGCGGCGACTACTGACGGAGAGAACATGGAACACACGTCGCCGGAGCCGGTCGACCCGCCACCGCCGCCCGTCGCGGTAGCGGAGGTCAACCCGGTGCAGCTACCGGACTGGCTGCGGGCACCGCAGACCGAACACCAGCCCGCCGGATGGGACCGGGTCCGCTTCTTCTCGGCCCGGCACAACGGGGCCCTGCTGCTCGGCTTCGGCCTGGTGCTGACCCTGCTGATGATCGTCGGCGGGGCGGTGTTGGTCGGTCGGGTCGCCGATGGCATCCAGGCGTCCGCCTCGGCGAGCCCCACACCGAGCCCTACCCCGCCGGTGAGCAGGGTCGGCGAGCCACGGGACCTGTTCGCCGGGTCGCCGGCGGCCTCCTTCGCGCCGGGTGAGCAGGCCGTGCGCATGCCGGCGGCCAAGGCCACCGGGCAGTTCACCGCAGCGCAGGTGCGGTCCGCGCTGGAGTCGGTGCGCAAGGCGTTGATCAAGAGCCGGCTCGACACCTCGATGTTCATGGGTGATCCCGAGCCGTTCCTGGCGCTGCTCGCCCCGGACGCCCGCGAGCGGCTCCGGCCGGACTTCACCAGCAACACCTTCCTTCGGTACGCGACAAGGATGGCGTCGCCGTCGGAGTGGGAGCCTGGCGCCCGAGCCGACGGCCGGGTCAGTTACCGGGCCACCGAGGAGAACGGCATCCGGTTGCTGGAGGTGTCCACCGAATTCGTGTGGGCGTACCCATTCGACGTGGACCTGCGTGCGCCCGCCGGCGCCAGCGTGGTGGCACTTCGCGACCGCGTGGTCTGGCAGGTGCCACACCCGGACGACGTGCAGGCATCCTCGAAGGGCCTGTGGCTCGGTTCAGCGGAGGCCATCACCTGGAACGCGGACTGCGCTCAACTGCGGGACGGCTGGGTCCGCGAGCAGTACTGGTTGGCCGACCTGCACGGGAAGCGGATACCCGCTGGTGACCCGGGCACCATCTTCGACCTTGGCGCGCCCGCGCCGACCACCACGCGCTGCTGACGGCAGGCCCGGCGGGCGGTCAGCGGACCGCCCCGGTCACCGCCCACCTGCCGTCGCGCAGTCGCAGCAGCAGGGCGACCAGCCGGATCACCACGAACACTGTCAGCCCGGCCCAGATGCCGCCCAGCCCGAGGTTGAGCGCGTACGCCAGCCAGATGGCCGGCAGGAAGCCGCCGAGCGCCGCCACGATGGTGAGGTTGCGCAGGTAACGCACGTCACCGGCGCCGATCAGCACGCCGTCGAGGGCGAACACCACCCCGGCCAGCGGCAGCATGACGACGAACCACGGCCAGGCCACCATTGCCTGCTCGCGTACCCCGGCATCGGAGCTGAACCACGACGGCACCACGCTCGCGCCGGCGGCGACGAGCAGCGCGAAGCCCACGCCGCAGACGCCGCCGAACAGCCCGACCCGGCGGGCGAGCGCCCGCGCACCAGCGTCGTCGCCGGCGCCGAGCGCGGCACCGACCAGGGACTGCGCGGCGATGGCGAGGGCGTCGAGCACCAGCGCGGTGAAGAACCAGAGTTGCAGGGCGATCTGGTGGGCGCCGACGGCGGCGGCGCCGAAGCGGGCGGCGACGGCGGTCGCGGACAGGAAGCTGGCCTGGAACGCCAGCCCACGGATCAGCAGGTCCCGGCTGAGCACCAGTTGTTGGCGGATCACGCGAGGTTGGGGTCGCAGCGACACCCGCTCACCGACCAGGGCGACGGCGAAGAGCACCCCGCAGAGCGTCTGCGCGACGACGTTCGCCACCGCCGAGCCGACCAGACCCAGCCCGCCGGGGTAGACCAGCAGCGGGCAGAGCAGCGCGGAGAGCAGGTTGGGGCCGAGCACGAAGTACAGCGGGCGGCGAGTGTCCTGCACGCCGCGCAGCCAGCCGTTTCCGGCGGCGGCGAGGAGTAGGCCGGGAGCGCCGAGGGCCGCGATCCGCAACCACTGGGCGGCGGCGTCGGCGACCTCGCCACCAGCACCGGCGAGGGTACGCGCGAGCGCGCCGCCGCCGACCTGCATGCCGATCGCGATCAGCAGGCCGACACCGAACGCCAGCCAGGACGACTGGACGCCCTCGGCGACCGCGGCGGCCCGGTCACCCGCGCCGAAGCGGCGGGCGGCGCGGCCGGTGGTGCCGTAGGCGACCACTGTGCCCACCCAGGCGGTGAGCGTCATGACCGTGCCGCCGACGGCGAGCGCGGCGAGTGGCACCCGGCCGAGGTGACCGACCACCGCGGTGTCGACAAGCACGTAGAGCGGCTCGGCGGCGAGCACCACGAGGGCCGGCAGGGCGAGCGCGGCGATCCGCCGGGGCGAGGCGGGTCGGTGAGCTGTGGTGGCGTGGTTCATCGCCGCCGATCCTGGCATGGCTGCGGTAAGGAGCACAAGGCCGCCGGTGACTTACTGACCCACCTCTCGACCAGCTCGGCGGACGTCACCGAGAATCGCGGCCCTGATGCGCCCCCTGTCGCCGGCATCCCGGTTTGCGGCGCTCACTACCCTGTCCGAGGCTCCCACGCGGGGGGCACCATGACAGCGATAGGCCTATGACAGTGAGCGACAGCTACCCTCCGCCCGACCCGAACGTCACCCCCTGGAGCGGCCCGCCGGCCCCGCAGCAGGGCGGCTACCCGCCGTACGGACAGCCACCACCCCAGCCGTACTACGGCGCACCACTGCCGGCGCCGGACAAGTCGAACAAGGGCCTGATCATCGGGCTGGTAGCCGGCGCGGTGGTCGTCATACTCGCCATCTGCGGCGCGGGAATCGGCATCCTGCTCGCCTACGATGACGACGAGCCCGCACGGGGCACGTCCTCCACCCCCACGCTGGGCACCGGCAGCACGCCGGGCACGGGGACCGTCCCCACGCCGGGGCAGGCGGATCCACCGAACAACAACGCGATGACCGCCCGTTACTCCAGCGACCTGGCGAACGTCTGCGAGGGCAGCCCGATCCTGAACGCGGCGCCCTACAGCGGCCCGGCCGGCGCCAAGGCGTACACGTTCTCGAACAACCCCGACCGGCCGACGTCCTGGTCGTCGACGTACGTCCCCTCGGACAAGTCCTACTACGCCAAGGGCGCGGACTACCAGAAGGTGTCGGTGGTCGGCTGCCTGAAGTTCGACGAGGGCAGCCAGGGCCCCCCGAAGAAGTGTCAGTACAAGGACAAGGCGGAAAAGCCGGTCACCATCGACTACGTCTCGTCGCGTTACACCCTGACCTTCTACGCGGCCAGGACCGCCGAGAAGATCGGCGACGGCGGCACCGTGACCGCCCCGACGAACAGGTGCCCGAGTTTCATCTCGTACGACAAGACAACAATGAGGGCGTACGCGACGCCGGACTCCGGCACCATCGAGGCGGCCCTGGACACGTTCCTGTCCTGAACGACCCGACCCCCACTGGTGGCCGGATGGTGACGCCGTCGGCGCGGCACGTCGGCGGCGTCACCACCGGTCGAGACGAGTCACTGACGGGTGTCCATCGACGTCTGCAGCGCGCGGCGGGCCTGCTCGCGGGCGTCGTCGGTGGTGGTCTCGGGCTTGGGCTTGTTCGGCATGGTGGCGCTCCTCTTCCCAGGGCGTGAGCCGCCGACACACGGCGGCCCTCACGGGCGGTCCTGCTGAGCGCCCCACGGCGGTCCGGGGTTACCGGAGCAGCCGACTGGGCAGCGTGAGCCCGGGTCGATCGACCCTGGAGGGAGGCGGCACGGGGTGTGGCACCACTGCCCATGACCTGCACCGCCAGGCGGCACCGGCCTTCTCCCAAGTTATCGTTCAGGTCCACATACTGCTTACGGTTCCCGCCATTTGGACGGTCGGCAACCCGGCTCAGCGAGCCAGGAAGTGCCAGCCCAGCCACCACCAGAACCCGAACAGACCGATCCGGCCCACCGGCACCGAACCGACCTCGTAACGCATCACGTAGGCACAGACCTCGCCGAGGGTGGGGATCCGCGACCCCTCCCGCCGGGCCATCCACTCGACCACCGCGAAGAGGATCAGCGCGGCGAGGAAGCCGCCGATCGCGAGCGCGCGCATCATCGCCGCACCAGCCCCCAGAAGGCGGCCAACCAGGCGAACCAGACCGCCGAACGGGTCAGTTGATCCTCCAGGAGAGGATCGGCCAACCGGGAGAAGGTGGGGAAGTCATCGCCGGCAGCCAGCACGAAGGTCACACCCTCGAAGACCCCGAAGACCACCACCGGCACCGCCCACCAGGCCGCCCCCGCGCCCAGCCGGCGCGGCGCCGGCCGGCGGGGCACCCGGTTGCTCAGACCGAGCCAGATCAGCACCCCACCCGTCCCGAGGGTGAACAGATTCGCCTCGGTGGAGAAGGACGCGAACCGGCCACCAACGAGCGACAGGCAGACGAGGACGGGAACGGAGACGGCGGGCCGGTCCCAGGCGCGGGGGGCCTCCACGGTGAGGTCGTGCGGCTGCTCCATCCCGCAATTCTTCCCGGTATCACGGAACGCGGGAAGACCAACACTCCCCGGAGCTGACCCTGATCTTCCAGACCGGCGGATCGACGGCGCCGAAGGCGCCTCAGCCGATCAGCGCCGCGTCCAGCTGACCGCGGATCGACTCGACCACCTGCTCGACGGTGCCCCGACCGGTGAACCCGGCCGCGAACGTGTGCCCACCACCGCCCAGCGCCACGGCGACCCGACTGACGTCCACAGCGCCCTTGCTGCGCATCGACACCGCCCACTCGGCGGGCCTGGTCTGCTTCACCACACAGCTCACATCCGCCTCGGCGGTGCAGCGCACGGAGTCGATCAGCGCCTCCAGCACGTACGGCCGCTGGTCGTGCCGAGCCAGGTCATCGAGGGTGGCGAAGGTCCAGACCAGGCCCCGACCTCCGGCGGCCGCCGGCTCCAGTCGAGCCCGGCCGAGCACCTCACCGAAGAGGCGGACCGCGCCGAAGGGCCGGGTGTCGAAGACCCGCCGGGAGATGTCACCCGGCGAGATGCCGGTCGCCAGCAGCCGGGCGGCCATCTGATGCACCGCCGGGGTGGTCGCCTCGAACCGGAACGAGCCGGTGTCAGTCGTCAGCGCCACGTAGAGGCACTCGGCGATGGCCGGATCAACCACCACCCCGAGCCGGGCCAGCAGTTGCTCGGCCACTACCGACGTGGCCGCCGCACCCGGGTCGACCAGGTTGACGGTGCCGAACCCGGGGTTGGAGGCGTGATGGTCGAGCACCAACGCCGCACCCGCCGACGACAACCGCCCGGCCAACTCGCCGAGACGCGACTCGCTCGCCGCGTCGAAGCAGATCACCAGATCGGGCGCCGGGTCGGCGGCGTCCGCCGGGACCAGCAGGTCCAGCCCGGGCAGCCCCCGGAACGGCTCCGGCAGCTCCGGCGGACCGGGAAAGGTCGCCTGCACGTCGCGTACGCCGAACTGCCGCAGGCCCAGACCGAAGCCGAGCATGCTGCCCAGCGCGTCGCCGTCCGGGTTGATGTGGCAGATCAGCAGCACCCGGGCGGTCGGCGGGAGAGCCCGCACCAACGCCTCGGCCGCGGCCCAGTCCGCCTCGGCGGGGCCGAGCCCGGCTGCCCCGGCGAACGGGGCGCTGGCGGTGCTGGTCACCGCGTTTCCCCACCCCGCGGGGTCTCCTTGACGTCGGTGGCCTCGTCGGCCTCGTCCGTCTCGTCGGCCTCATCGGTCTCGTCGTCCACCCGGTACGGCTGGGCCTCGCCCGCGTACTTCGCCTGGGCGGCGAGCCGCTGCACCTCGGCATCGGCGTTGCGGGCGGCGGCGAGCAGGTCATCGATGTGCTTGACCTGGTCCTGCACGTCGTCGAGGACGAACGTGAGGGTCGGCGAGTGGCGCAGCCCGAGGGCCTTGCCGACAGTGCTGCGCAGCAGCCCCTTGGCGCTCTCCAGCGCCGCCGCGGTGTCCGCCTGGGCCACCGAGTCACCGAGCACTGTGTAGAAGACCGTCGCGTCACGCAGGTCAGCGGTAATCCGGGCGTCGGTGATGGTGATCATCCCGAGCCGCGGGTCCTTGATCTGGCTCCGCACCACCGACGCGACCAGCTCACGCACCCGTTCCGCGTGCCGGCGTACCTTGGCCGGATCAGACATCTCGCCACCTCCACGGCGTCCTGCTTCCGGTCGACCCGGCGGCCCGGAGGCCGCCGGCCGACCGGCCAACATCTCGAACATTACCTTCGGGGCCGCTCCGGTCGCCCGGCACAGCCGGCACCATGGTCAGTCGTCGTCCGCGCCGTAGAGCCGGCGTCGAACCGACAGCAACTCGACCTCGGGGCGATTGGCCACCAGGCGCTCACAGGAGTCGAGCACCTCGCGGACGTGCGCCGTCTCGGCGGCCACCACGGCCACCGCCAGTTGCGCTCGACCATGCAGGTCGAGCGCACCCACCTCGGCGGCCGACACCTCGAAGCGGCGCAGCGCCGCAACGATCGGCCGTACATATGATCTCTTGGCTTTGAGCGACCGGGAGTCGCCCGGCAGCAGCAGGTCGAAGACCGCGGTTCCGGTGAACATCGTCCCGGACGATACCGCCAACCCGCCCCGCATGATCAAGGGGTTTACGCCGGGTGGCGTAAACCCCTTGATCAGCGTGTCACTGCCGGATCAGGCGCGAACCTTCTCCCGCATCTCGAAGGTCTCGATGACGTCGCCGACCTGGACGTTGTTGTAACCGCCCAGAGTCAGACCACACTCGAAGCCCTCGCGGACCTCGGTGGCGTCGTCCTTGAACCGCTTGAGCGAGGTGATCGTGAGGTTGTCCGCCACGACCGCCCCGTCCCGAAGCAGGCGAGCCTTCGCGTTGCGTCGGATGATGCCCGACCGGACGATGCAACCGGAGATGTTGCCGATCTTGGACGAGCGGAAGACATCGCGGATCTCCGCGCTGCCCAGCTCGGCCTCCTCGTACTCCGGCTTGAGCAGACCCTTGAGCGCTGCCTCGATCTCCTCGATGGCCTGGTAGATGACGGTGTAGTACCGGATCTCCACGCCCTCGCGGTCGGCCATCTCACGGACCTTGTTCGAGGCCCGCACGTTGAAGCCGATGATCGTGACCGGCTCGGACGAGGCACTCGCGAGCATGACGTTGCTCTCGGTGATCGCGCCGACGCCCCGGTCGAGGACCTTGAGCTGGACCTCCTCGGGGATGTCGAGGTTGAACAGCGCGTCCTCCAGGGCCTCCACCGAACCGGAGACATCGCCCTTGAGGATGAGGTTGAGCGAGGTCTTCTCGCCCTCCTTGAGCTGCTCCATGAGCGTCTCGAGGGTGGCCCGACCACGGGAGTTGGCGAAGGACGCCGCCCGCCGCCGTGCCTGCCGCTGCTCGGCGATCTGCCGCACCGTGCGGTCGTCCGCCGCGGCGAGGAACGTGTCTCCCGCACCGGGCGGCGCGGTCAGACCCAGCACCATGACCGGACGCGCCGGCCCAGCCTCGGTGAGCTGGTTGCCGTTCTCGTCGAGCATGGCCCGAACCCGGCCGTGCGCCCCGCCGGCGACGATCGAGTCGCCCGCCCGCAGGGTGCCCTTCTGCACCAGCACCGTCGCCACCGCACCGCGACCCTTGTCCAGGTGTGCCTCGATGGCCACACCCTGCGCCGGCCCGTCGATCGGAGCGGTCAGCTCCAGCGACGCGTCGGCGGTCAGCAGGACAGCCTCGAGCAGCTCCTCGATGCCGATGCCCGGCTTGGCTGCCACGTTGACGAACATGGTCTCGCCGCCGTACTCCTCGGCGACCAGGCCGTACTCGGTCAGCTGCTGGCGGACCTTGTCCGGGTTGGCGTCCGGCTTGTCGACCTTGTTGACCGCGACCACGATCGGCACGTCGGCCGCCTTGGCGTGGTTCAACGCCTCGATCGTCTGCGGCATCACACCGTCGTCGGCCGCGACGACCAGGATCACGATGTCCGTGACCTGGGCACCACGAGCACGCATGGCGGTGAACGCCTCGTGACCCGGGGTGTCGATGAAGGTGACCGCCCGGTCCTCGCCCTCGTGCGGGACGTGCACCTGGTAGGCACCGATGTGCTGGGTGATGCCACCCGCCTCACCGGCCACGACGTTCGCCTTACGGATGGCGTCGAGCAGCTTGGTCTTACCGTGGTCGACGTGACCCATGACGGTCACCACCGGCGCACGGCTGACCAGACGCTCCTCGGCCACCTCCGCGTCGAGGTCGATGTTGAACTGCGCGAGCAGCTCGCGGTCCTCGTCCTCCGGGCTGACGATCTGGATGTCGAAGCCCAGGTGCTCACCCAGCAGGTGCAGGGTGTCGTCAGAACAGGACTGGGTCGCGGTCACCATCTCGCCCAGGTTGAACATCTCCTGGACCAGCGAACCCGGGTTGGCGTTGATCTTGTCGGCGAAGTCCGACAGCGAGGCGCCACGGGAGAGCCGGACGATCTGACCCTGACCCCGGGGAGCACCCGAGCTCATGGTCGGAGCCGACAGGTTGTCGAACTCCTGTCTGCGCTGCTTCTTGGACTTGCGACCGCGCGTCGGCCGGCCACCCGGACGCCCGAAGGCACCCGCGGCGCCGCCGCCACGGCCACGACCGCCCGCACCCGGACGACCGCCGCCACCGGCCGGACCACCCGGACGGAAACCGCCGCCGGGAGCACCCGCACCGCCGCCGGGACCGCCACGGTAGCCACCGCCACCGCCGGCACCCGCGCCGCCACCGGGGCCGCCGCGGTAACCGCCACCGCCACCGGCGCCACCGCCGGGACCGCCACGGAAACCGCCGCCACCGCCACCGGGACGACCTGCGCCGCCACCGGGACGACCGGCGCCACCGGGACCGGGGCGACCGGCAGCCGGCCGCTGGCTCGGCATGGACGCCGGGCTGGGCCGCGGCGGCATCGAGTTCGGGCTCGGCCGCGGCGGCATGCCCGCCGGGGTGTTGGGCCGAGGACCACCCGCACCGGCGGCCGGGGGCCGCTGCTGCTGGCCACCCTGGATGCCGAACGGGTTGTTACCGGCACCGCGCGCCGGCGGACGACCGCCCGGCCGGGCACCCGGACCGGGAGCCGGCGTGCTCGGACGAGCTGCCGGCGAACCGGGACGGGGCGGCATCGCCGCAGGACCCGGCCGAGGGCCGGGGCGGTTACCGCCGTCTGCCGGAGGCTCCCGGCGAACGGGGTTGTCCCGCTGCTGCTGACGGGCGGCCTGCGCGGCCTTGACCGCGGCCTCCTGCTCCGCCTTCAGCGCGGCGGCACGCGCCTCCGCGGCCGCCACCTCGATGTCGTGGGCACTCGCCGGCTTGGCGACCGGGGTCGCCGTCTGCGGTGCACCGGGAACCGGCCCCTTGGGCTTCGGACCGGGTGCCGGCGCGGCCGGCCGCCGAGGCGGCATCGGCTTGGCCGAGACCCGGGGCGCACCCGGGGTCGGGGTTGGCGTCGGGGTCGGGGTTGAAGCCGGCGTCGACGCGGGCGCCGACGGGGCGGCCGGGGCCGGGGCTCCGGCGGACGCGACGAATGCGTTACGCAGCCGCCGGGCGACGGGCGCCTCGACGGTGCTGGACGCGGACTTCACGAACTCGCCCATTTCCTTCAGCTTGGCGAGAACGGTCTTACTCTCGACCCCGAGCTCTTTTGCAAGCTCGTGTACGCGGGCCTTGCCTGCCACTGCACTCCTCACTCCGAGGTCGTGCGGGCAGCACCCGCAGCGACCTCACTCGTGCACTTGAAGCCTGGTCATTTCAGGGACTTCATCGTGTGCTCATGTCGGTCGTCCTACCCTGCTAGCGACCCTCGCCCGGTCGGGCTGACCGGACGTAGTGGTTGGCGCATCGACGTGCTCCGCCAGCGCACCGTGGTCGAGGACCTCGGTGCTGCGCAGCGCACGCCCGAAGGCGCGGCGCCGCACCGCCAGCGCGAAGCAGGCCGGATCCGGGTGCATGTTCGCTCCCCGACCCGGCAGCCTGCGGCGCGGATCAGGCCGGAGGCTGTGACCAGCCTCGTCCCTGACCGCGACGATTCGCAGCAATTCGCTGGCCGGCGCACGTTGCCGGCAACCCACACAGGTGCGCTCCGGCTGCGCGCGTCGTACCACTGGAGGAAGTCTACCCCTAGCTCCCCGAGATCGCGCCGCCCGGCTCCCGCACGTGATCAGTTACCCCACGCGCCGCCGGCGCGGTCTGCTCCGCATCGGAACGAATGTCGATCCGCCAACCGGTCAATCGGGCCGCGAGTCGGGCATTCTGCCCCTCCCGACCGATGGCGAGCGAGAGCTGGAAGTCGGGAACTGTCACCCGGGCGGCCCGGTTGGCCAGGTCGACCACCTCGACCCGCAGCGCCTTGGCCGGCGACAACGCGTTGCCGACGAAGGTGCCCGGGTCGTCCGACCAGTCGATGATGTCGATCTTCTCACCGTGCAGCTCGCTCATCACGGCACGCACCCGCTGACCCATCGGGCCGATGCAGGCGCCCTTGGCGTTCACCCCGGGGGTGGTGGAGCGGACGGCGATCTTCGTGCGGTGGCCCGCCTCACGGGCGATCGCACCGATCTCGACGGTGCCGTCGGCGATCTCCGGCACCTCCAGCGCGAAGAGCTTCTTGACCAGAGCCGGGTGCGACCGGGACAGGGTGATCTGCGGCCCTCGCATGCCCTTGGCCACGTGCACCACGACGCAGCGGACCCGCTCGCCGTGCGCGTACCGCTCGCCGGGCACCTGCTCGGACTGCGGCAGCACGCCCTCCAGCTTGCCCAGGTCGACGCTGACGATGCCCTTCTCGGTACGCGTCTCGTGCGCCTGCACCACGCCGGTGACCAGGTCACCCTCGCGGCCGACGTACTCACCGAAGTGCACCTCGTCGGTGGCCTCCCGCAACCGCTGGAGGATCACCTGCTTGGCCGTCATGGCGGCGATCCGGCCGAAGTCGTGCGGGGTGTCGTCCCACTCCCGCACCAGGCTGCCGTCGGCATCCATCTCCTGCGCGTACACCAGGGCGGCGCCCGACCTGCGGTCGATCTCCACCCGGGCGTGCGGCTCGGCCCCGTCGGTGTGCCGGTAGGCGGTCAGCAACGCGGTCTCGATCGCCGCGAGAATCGTGTCGAACGGGATCTCCCGCTCGCGCTCGAGTGCGCGCAGCGCCGCGAGGTCGATGTTCACCTCTCCTCGTCCTCCACATCATCTTCGTCGTCGATGTCGTCTGAATCGTCGATCTCGTCGGAATCGTCCGCGTCGTCGAACTCGTCGTCCGGCTCACCCAGCTCGGCGAGCCGGGTGAACTCGACCTGCACGCGGCCCGGGCCCAGCTGGGCGTACGCCCAGGCGGCGCGGCCGTCGTCTGTCTCCAGGTGCACGCCCTCGTCGTCGGCCGCGACCACCCGGCCGGTCAGCTGACGGTCACCGGCGGGCTGCTCGCCCCGCTGGCCGGGCAGCGCGGCCGCGCCCCGGGCGGTCACCTTGACCAGTCGACCCACGTTGCGCCGCCAGTGGCGGGGCAGGGTGAGCGGCCGGTCGACGCCGGGCGAGCTGACTTCCAGCTGGTACTCGCCGGCGACGATGTCGCCACCGGTCTCCTCCGCGGCGTCCAGCGCGGCCGAGACCGCGCGGGAGACGACCGCGACGGCGTCCAGGTCGATCCCGCCGTCGGTGTCCACCATCACCCGGACCACGTGCCGGCGGCCGGCCCGGGAAACGGACAGGTCCTCCAGGTCGTAGCCGGCGTCGTTGACCACCGGCTCGATCACGGCCCGCAGTCGGTCCCGCCGTGCGGCGAGGTCACCGCCGCGGGGGCCCGCAGCACCGCGGGGTCGACCCGTCGGCCTGGTGGCACGGCCACGCTGCGTCATCTCCGCACCCTCTCCCTGGTCGACGGGGACCGGTAGTCCCGCCATGCCGGCACGCCACCGGAGTGGACACGCCGGTGGTGCGCAGAGCGTAACGCGCCTGCCCGGCGGCGGACCGGGCGGCGCACCGACGCCGGTGACCCCCGGAGCGGCACGGATGGTGTTGACTTGGCCGGTGGGGAACGGCAGAACGACACAGCGCGACCAAGCATCCGGACATTCCCGGCGAAAGCTGCTGGGCGCCGGGGCGTTGTTGGTGCTCGGCGGTGCGGTGACGCCGCTGACCGGCTGTGATCTTTTCGACCGCGACGACCAACCAGCCCCGCCACCCGACCCGCTGCGGCCGATGGTGGACGAGTCACTCGCGCTGGCCGCCGCGTACCGGGCGAGCGCGACCGCCCATCCCGACCTCGCCGACCGGCTCAACCCGATCGCCGAGACGCACACCGCGCACGCCACCGAGCTGGCCCGGGTGATCGGCGTGACGGTCCCGTCGGCGGCCTCCGCCGCCCCGACCACGGCCCCGGCCGCCGATCCGAACGGCGCGCGCGCCGCCCTGCGGGCGCTGGAAAAGACCGCCCAGCAGTCCGCCACCGCCGCCTGCGCCGCGGCGCCCGCAGAGCGGGCGGCACTGCTCGGGTCGATCGTCGCCGCCCGGGCAACCCACCAGGAGGCACTGAAGTGAGGCAGCCGTCCGCCGAGGAGGCACTCGCCTCCGCCCTGTCCGCCGAGTACGCGGCCATCTACGCCTACGGACGGATCGGTGTCCGGCTCAACGGAGCGGCGCGGGACGCGGCACGCCAGGCGGAGGCCGCGCATCGACGTCGGCGCGACGCGCTGGTGGTGCAGCTCACCACGGCCAACGGCGTGGTCCCGCCGGACCGCGCCGGTTACGCCCTGCCGTTCCCGGTCACCGACCGGGCCAGCGCCCTGCGGCTCGCCGCCGAGGTGGAGGAGCGCACTGCCGCCCACTGGCGGGCGGCCCTGGCGTCCACCACCGGCGCCGACCGGGACCAGGCACTGGCCGCCCTTGTCGAGTACGCCGTGCGGGCCACCCGGTGGCGGAAGACTGCCGGGTCGACCCCGCTGACTGTCCCGTTTCCCGGTCGACCGACCTGAACCGGTCCACTCCGGTTGCGGTACGCATACCAGGTATGCATACTCCGTTGCCATGTCCATCCGTCACGGGTTGCTCGCCCTGCTCGAACGCGGCCAGATGTACGGCTACCAGCTGCGCGCCGCGTTCGAGGAGTCGACCGGCTCGACCTGGCCACTGAACATCGGGCAGGTCTACACCACGTTGTCCCGGCTGGAACGGGACGGTCTGGTGCGCCCGCTGCCGGAGAGCGAGGCCGGGCAGCGCCCGTACGAGATCACCGACGCCGGCCGGGCGGACCTGGCGCTGTGGTTCGCCACCCCGATCAGCCGTACCGACCGACCCCGCGACGAGCTGGCGATCAAGCTGGCGCTGGCGCTGACGACCCCCGGGGTCGACGTCCGTTCGGTGGTGCAGGCCCAACGCAGCGCGACGATGCGGGCCCTTCAGGAGTTGACCCGGTTGAAGTACGGCAGCAACCGGCCTGAGGACCTTCCCTGGCGCCTCGTGCTGGACTCGATGGTGTTCCAGGCCGAGGCTGAGGTGCGCTGGCTGGACCACTGCGAGACCAGTCTGGTCCGGCACCAACCCAGCGGCCCGGCGCCTCCCGCCTCCCGACCCGATGACGCCGACGCGCGGAACGCGGCCCGATGGGCCGGCGAGGAGGCAAGACGGTGAGCGGATCGGACGACGCGGTGCTGGAGCTACGCGCCGTCCACCGCACCCACGGCGCCGGGCCGGCGGCGGTGCACGCGCTGCGCGGCGTCAGCCTGGTCGTCCGGCCCGGCGAGCTGGTCGCCGTGATGGGGCCGTCCGGCTCCGGGAAATCGACCCTGCTGGCTCTCGCCGGTGGGTTGGACCGTCCGACCGGCGGCGAGGTCCGGGTCGAGGGGCAGCCGCTGGGGACCCTGGACCGCCGTGGGCTGGCCCAGCTGCGCCGCCGCCGGATCGGCTACATCTTCCAACAGCTCAACCTGCTGGGCAGTCTGAGCGCACTCGAGAACGTGGCGCTCCCGTTGGAACTCGACGGGACCAGCGGACGTCGGGCCCGCGCACTGGCCATGGCCGCGCTCACCGAGGTGGGCCTACCCGCGTTGGGTGACCGTTTCCCGGACCAGCTCTCCGGAGGGCAGCAGCAGCGGGTGGCCATCGCCCGCGCGCTGGTGGGCGAACGACGGCTCGTCCTCGCCGACGAGCCCACCGGAGCGTTGGATTCTCAGACCGGTGAGGCGGTGCTGCACCTGCTGCGCCGCCGGATCGACGCGGGCGCGGCCGGAGTGCTGGTCACCCACGAGGCACGGCACGCCGGCTGGGCCGACCGGGTGGTGTTCCTCCGCGACGGCGTGCTGGTGGACACGACGGCACCGCTGGGCAGTGTCGAGCAGTTGCTGTCCGGAAGCGACCGGTGACCGTTCGCCGCCCGACGCGGGCCCCCGGTCGGGCCGACACCGCGACGCCGCGGCCGGTCGCAAGCGCGTCGGCCTGGTTGACCACTTCACTGTCGAGCTTCACCTCGACGGTGCGGATCAGCTTGGCGTTGGCCGTCATGGCGGCTTCCCACTGGTC
>NZ_JBEZGJ010000061.1:0-37207 GCF_040649965.1 Micromonospora sp. NPDC048843 | reverse complement strand
ATCGACGAGGTGGCGGTGGTGGGGGGCCACGCGGCCAACCCCCCCCCCCCCCACCGTCAGTTCAGGAGCGGGAGCAGGTTGCCCCGTTGAGCGAGAAGCTGGTCGGCGACGAGTACGAGCCGCTCAGGCTCCCCTGGTAGCCGAAACTGGCAGTGCCCCCGGGTGCTATCGACCCGTTGTGGCCGACGTTCCGGGCGGTGACCGTCGAGCCGCTCTGGCTCACAGTGGCGTTCCAGGCGTTGGTGACCTGCTGCCCGCCGGGCAGGCCGTAGGTCAGCGTCCAACCGTTGATCGCGCTGGACCCGGTGTTGCTGATCTGCACGTCGGCAGTGAAGCCGTTGTTCCACGAGTTCGCCGTGTACTTCACCGCGCAGCTCGCGCCACCGCTCGGCGGCGGGGTCGTCGGGTTGGTCGGCGGCTGGCCGCCACCGTTGACGTTTGCCGAGAACGAGGTCACCGCGAGGCCGACGCCGCCCTGCCACGGCTCGAAGCCGGCCTGGATGCTGGTCAGGTACCAGGAGTTGGTGATCGCGCCCCGGTTGCGGGTGTCGTTGATGAAGTCCAGCACGCTGAAGTTCAGGCTGGAGATCGCCGACGAGGCGACGTAGGAGATGACGTTGTTGGAGCCGTTGCTGCCCCGCCAGACCTCCCAGGTGCGGCCGGCCAGGTTCGTGGTGCCGACGACCGAGCCGATGGGCTGGATCGGGCCCTGCCGGTTGAGCCAGATCATGATCTCCATCTGGTTCACCCCGTCCCGCTTGGGCGACGGGTCCAGCCAGATGTCGTACGACGCGTTGTAGGTGGCGCCACTGACGTAGCGGTAGGAGATGCTGCTGGTGGCGCTGCTGATCTGGCTCACCTGGATCGGCAGGTTCGTGCCGGGGGAGCAGTTGGTGTAGTGACAACCGAAGAACACCGAGGGGTACGCGGTGGGCGCCCCGTTGGTGGGGCTGCTGCCGTTCAGGGTGGTGATCTCGAAGCCGTTGTTCGTGGCGTTGATGCACTGCTGGGCGGTGGTGCCCCAGCGGTTGTTCTGGACCACGTAGCGGCCCCCGATGACTGTCGAGCCGTACTGTTCGCAGATCTGGGTGTCGGCGGAGGCGCTGCCTCCGAGGGCTACTGCCACCAGCGAACTGGCGACCAGCAACCCGGCGGCGGCCAGGGCCCGAAGTTGACGTTTCATGACACTCCTCGACTCGGCGCGTGCCGGGCGCCGGATGTGGTGGGGCAGTGCGGGAGCGCTCCCACGCTCAACGACACATTTACATGTCTGAAACTGGTGCGCAACCGTCCGCGTCGAACTGGTGAATTGTGAGGATTGCCATGCCCCGCCGGACGGCTGGCCACTGACGGCCAGCCAAGCGGCGCGGCTCACCGACGAGCGGCGGGGTGCGGGCCGATTGGGCCTGGTGTGCGCCGATCGCTCCGAGTAGCGTGTTGCCTCCAACGCGTGCCGCTCCCCCTCCGGAGGCGTACACCACCATGGGTGGCTCCCCCCTGCGCATCCTCGTCGTCGGCGCGGGCATCGCCGGCCTGGCCGTAGCCCGGGCGCTGCGCCTGGCGGGCTTCCGGCCCGACGTCACCGACAAGCTGCCGCCGGGGGAGTCCACCGAGACCGGTCTCTACCTGCCCGGCAACGCCGCCCGCGCGCTACACCGGCTCGACCTGCACGACCCGGTCCGGCCGATCGGCCAGGTGATCCGCCGGCAGCGGTTCTTCGACGCCGCGGGCGCGCAACTCTGCGAGGTCGACCTCGACGCCCTCTGGGCCGGCGTCGGCGAGTGCCGGGCGCTACCCCGGGCCGACCTGCACCGGGTGCTGCTCAGCGGTGCCGGCGGCGCCGTCCGGCACGGCGCCGAGGTCCGCACCCTGGACCTGCTCCCGGGCGCTGTCGGCGTCACCTTCACCGACGGCACCACCAGCGAGTACGACCTGGTCATCGGCGCTGATGGGCCACGCTCCTCGGTCCGTGCGCTGGCGGCGCTCGGTGGGCCGCCGCGCCCGGTCGGGCAGGTGGTCTACCGGGCCGTCCTGCGCGACGGTCCGCCGGTCACCGAGTGGACCGCGCTGCTCGGCCAGCGCTCCGGGTTCCTGATGGTGCCGATCGGCGGCGGGCGGCTGCACCTCTACGCCGACGAGGCCGGCACCGAGGAACCCGCCGACCCGCTGGCCCGGCTGCGGGAC
This sequence comes from Micromonospora sp. NPDC048843, assembly GCF_040649965.1. NCBI lineage: Bacteria > Bacillati > Actinomycetota > Actinomycetes > Micromonosporales > Micromonosporaceae > Micromonospora > Micromonospora sp. NPDC048843. The sequence goes on along the minus strand of NZ_JBEZGJ010000061.1, from coordinate 35,023 downwards.
CTCTTCGCCGACTACCGCGGCCCGGTCCCCGAGGTGCTGGCGGCCCTCGACGAGGTGCACGTCGGGATCACCGACGAGGTGGAGTTGGGTCGCTGGTACCGGGGGCGTGTCCTGCTGGTCGGCGACGCCGCGCACGCCACCGCGCCAACGCTGTCGCAGGGTGCGGCCATGGCCTTGGAGGACGCCGTGGTGCTGGCCGAGTCGCTGCGCGCCGCCAACAGCGTGGAGGCGGCCCTCGTGGCGTACGAAAGTCGTCGCCGTCCGCGTACCCGATGGGTGCGGGACCGGACCCGGGACCGCAACCGCACCAGGGACGTTCCGCCGGCGCTGCGCGACCCGCTGCTGCGCGGACGCGGCGACCGGATCTTCGGGGAGCACTACCGGCTCCTGCTCGGTCCGCTGTAGGCCCGTAGTAGATCGTGTCACGCCACCCCACGCGGCGCTGCGACCTGCCGGGGACTATCCTCCTTGCGGATGACGGCCCGCCGATAACCAGCGTGTGCCGAGCGGGACAACCGAGAACCGGAGGCCACTCGTGACCACCGTCGCACCCAAGCCGGTCGTGACCCGGCCCTGGCCGGTCCGGGAGCCGGTCAAGGGGTCGGCCATCGCGCGGCTGCTGCGAACCACGGACGCGAAGCAAATCGGGATCATGTACATGATCACCGCGTTCGTGTTCTTCATGATCGGTGGCGTGATGGCCCTGATCATGCGGGCTGAGCTGGCCCGACCAGGGCTGCAGTTCCTGTCGCCGGAGCAGTACAACCAGCTCTTCACGATGCACGGCACGATCATGTTGCTGTTCTTCGCGACGCCGATCGTGTTCGCGTTCGCGAACTACATAGTGCCGATCCAGATCGGCGCGCCCGACGTCTCCTTCCCACGACTGAACAGCTTCGCCTACTGGCTGTACCTGTTCGGCGGGACGATGGCGACCGCCGGATTCATCACCCCGGGTGGCGCCGCTGACTTCGGCTGGTTCGCGTACGCGCCGCTGAGCAGCGTCGAGCACTCGCCGGGCGTCGGCGCCAACATGTGGATCATGGGTCTGGCCATCTCCGGCCTGGGCACCATCCTCGGCGCCGTGAACATGATCACCACGGTGCTGACCCTGCGCGCGCCCGGCATGACCATGTTCCGGATGCCGATCTTCACGTGGAACATCCTGGTCACCAGCCTCCTGGTGATCCTGGTCTTCCCGCTGTTGGCCGCCGCGCTCTTCGCGCTCGCCGCGGACCGCATCCTCGGCGCGCACGTGTACGACCCGGCAACCGGTGGGCCGATGCTCTGGCAGCACCTGTTCTGGTTCTTCGGGCACCCCGAGGTCTACATCGTGGCGCTGCCGTTCTTCGGCATCATCAGCGAGGTCATCCCGGTCTTCTCCCGCAAGCCGATCTTCGGCTACAAGGGTCTGGTCGCCGCGACCGTCGCGATCGCCGCGCTCTCCATGAGCGTCTGGGCGCACCACATGTTCGCCACCGGCCAGGTGCTGTTGCCGTTCTTCAGCTTCCTGAGCTACCTGATCGCCGTGCCGACCGGTATGAAGTTCTTCAACTGGATCGGCACCATGTGGCGGGGCCAGATCAGCTTCGAGACGCCAATGCTCTGGGCGGTCGGCTTCCTGGTCACCTTCCTCTTCGGTGGTCTCACCGGTGTGCTGCTGGCCAGCCCGCCGATCGACTTCCACGTGTCGGACTCGTACTTCGTGGTGGCGCACTTCCACTACGTGCTCTTCGGCACCATCGTGTTCGCGGTCTTCGCGGGCATCTACTTCTGGTTCCCGAAGATGTTCGGCCGGATGCTCGACGAGCGCCTGGGCAAGGTGCACTTCTGGCTCACCATGATCGGCTTCCACACCACGTTCCTGGTACAGCACTGGCTCGGCAACGAGGGCATGCCCCGTCGGTACGCCGACTACCTGCCCAGCGACGGCTTCACCACGCTGAACACGATCTCCACGATCGGCGCGTTCATCACCGGTATCTCCACGCTGCCGTTCATCTACAACTGCTGGAAGTCGTACAAGACCGGCCCGGTGGTCGAGGTGAACGACCCCTGGGGTCACGGCAACTCGCTGGAGTGGGCGACCAGCAGCCCGCCGCCGCTGCGCAACTTCGACCGGATGCCGCGGATCCGCTCCGAGCGGCCGGCGTTCGACATGAAGTTCCCGGAGTTGGCGGCCGGTGGCCAGAGCCTGGCCGGCCCGCCGGAGGGTGGCGCCAAGCCGCTCACCAGCGAGTCGGACGGCGGGGCCAGCTACCGCGAGGACACCGCGAGCGACGTCGACAGGCACTGACGCTCAGGCTCAGCAGTACGACGGGCGCCGCAGCCGGGACACCGGGAGCGGCGCCCGTTCGCCATATCCGGCCAACGTCACTCCCGCGCCCCGTCGGCCCGTTCCTGGCCTGCTCCACTGTCCCTTCACCGGCGCGTCGCCTGGCTCCGAAGGGGCTGTGTGCCTGGAGAGCCTGATGTCTGTGAGTCATCCTGATGACTCACAGACATCAGGCTTTTCAGCATGCGCGGGGCCTGGCCGCCCGGCGGACACCCCCGACCGGCCGCTGCCGCGGTACGCCCGAGACTGACCGGCCGAGGTTCTGCGACTCCGACTCCGACGCTGAACGGATCGGGGCCGGGAGAGCTGTCGGAGCGGCGCACGGGGTCGACTGTCCGCCCGGCCCGACCGCCGGCCGGCGGGCCAGCAAACCGCCGTCGGTGGCGTGGGCGCAGCCGTCAGTGGGCGGCGGGGGTGAGGTCGGCCTCGACGGATGGCGGGGTGGCCGCTTCGGCGTTGCGGCGGCGGCGCAGCTCGATCGGGAGCACCACCAGGGTGACCAGCGCGCCGAGCGCGCCGGTCACCACGAAGCCCCAGAGTGGCGCGCTGGCGTCGATCACCGCGCCGGCGAGCGGTGCGCCGATCGCGATACCGACGGTGACGGCGGAGCCGTGCAGACCCATCGCCTCACCACGTACCTCGGCGGGAACCAGGCGGCTGACGGCGTCCGAGCCGGCCGCGATGGTCGGCGCGCAGAGCGCGCCGGCGGGGATCAGCGCCAGGCACAGCAGCCACCAGTGCGCACCGCCCAGCCCCACCGGAATGGTGCACACCGCCAGCGCGGCGGTCAGTGCCAGCGGGGAGAACGAGCGGTGCACGGCCCCGTAGGCGAAACCGCCGGCCAGCGAGGCGACCGCCCAGATGGCCAGGACGGCGCCGGTCCACCCGACCTCGCCGCTGGCCCGCAGGACGGCGACCACCGCGACGTCGGTGCCGCCGAGCACCAGGGTCGCGGCGGCGCTGAGCGCCAGGACGGCGAGCAGGCGGGGGGTCATCCACTCCCGGCGCGGAACCCGGCGTTGTGGGCCGGTGGGCTCGGTGGCCTCCCGGATCGGTGGGTTGACCACCCACAGGGCGATCCCGGCGGCGACGATGCCGCCACCGACCAGGTACATGGTGGTCTGCGCGGAGATCGCGGTGACCAGGGCCACCGCCAACGCCGGGCCGATCATGAAGGACAGCTCCACCGACATCGAGTCCAGTGCGTAGGCCGGGCGGCGTTGGTCCTCGGGGACCAGCGCGGCGATCGACTGACGGACCACGGAGAAGATGGGCAGGGCCAGCGAGCCGGCCACGAAGGCGGCCGGCAGGAGCACCGGGTACGCCAGCGACGGGGCGGTGGACCAGAAGATCGCCTCGGCGATGGCGGTGAGCACCAGGACCGGGCGCAGTCCACGCCGGTCCACGAGTCGGCCGAGCAGCGGCCCGCCGATCGCCGCGCCCACTGTGACCGCCGCACCCACCAGGCCGGCCGCCCCGTAGCCCCGATCAAGATCGAGCACTACGTGGAAGGTCAGCGTCACCCCGGTCGCGGTGAGCGGGATGCGGGCGAGGACGGCAACCAGTAGCAGCGACCGCAGACCGGGCAGGGCGAGCGCCCGCCGGTAAGGCTTCATGTTCACGTGGGTCCGTACCTCCGGCGACATCTTCGACCGGCGGCGGCCCCTTGGCCAACCAATTAGCGCCTCATGCGGCAGTGATCACAGGCTGACCCTGCATGATCACCCCGGCGCCCTCCATCGCGCGCAGGGCCACGTCGGTGGTCGCCGGGGCGACGGCGGCGGTCAACTCCAGCAGCACTGTGGTGGCGAAACCCTCCCGGGCGGCATCCAGCGCGGTCGCCCGGACGCAGTGGTCAGTGGCGATGCCGACCACGTCGACCCGGTCCACGTCGCGCTGGCGCAGCCAGTCGGCCAGGCACTCGCCGTCGTCGGCATGCCCCTCGAAACCGGAGTACGCCGCAGCGTGCTCGCCCTTGTGGAAGATCGCCTCGACCCGGGCGGTGTCCAGTTCCGGGTGGAACTCCGAACCGCTTGTGCCGACCACGCAGTGCCGGGGCCAGGACTCCACGAAGTCCGGCGGATCGCCGAAGTGGGCTCCCGGGTCGACGTGGTAGTCCTTGGTGGCGACCACGTGCGTCCACCGGTCCGGTTCGGCGGCGAGTAGCCGGGAGATGCCCGCGGCCACCCCTGCGCCGCCGGCGACGGCCAGCGAGCCGCCCTCGCAGAAGTCGTTCTGCACGTCCACGATGATCAGCGCGTTGGCCATCGGGGGGTTTCCTCTCTCCGCACGGTCGGTCGGTGGCGCTCGGGGGATGACTCAGCCAGCGGGCACGACGGTGACCGGCACTGCCGGATCGCCGGCCGAGAGCTTCAGCCCCTCCCACGGGATGGAGATCAGACACTCCCGCAGGTGCTCCCGTGACTGGTCGAGGGTGGGCAGCGGCACCGACTCGCCGGCGACCACGTACGACTGCTGGAGCAGGCGGTCGTTGGGCTGCCGGTCGGGAACGCCCTGCGGGACGATGACCTCCTCGGTGGCGGTGCCGGTCGGCTTGTGCCGGCGGACCGCGACCTTCCGGCCGCCGATGGTGGCCTTGTGCTCGGAGCGCTTCACCACCGGCCGTCCCTCGACCTCGACCAGTTTGTAGACCAGCCCGGCGGTCGGCGCCCCGGAGCCGGTGACCACGGCAGTGCCGGCGCCGTACATGTCCACAGGTTCGGCGGCCAGCGCGGCGATCGCGTACTCGTCCAGGTCACCCGAGACGATGATCTTGGTCTCGGTGGCGCCCAGCGAGTCGAGCAACTCCCGGGACTGCTGGGCGATCACCGCGAGGTCGCCGGAGTCGATCCGCACCGCCCGCAGGTCCGGCCCGGCCACCGCTATGGCGTTGCGGATGCCCTGGCTGATGTCGTACGTGTCGACCAACAGCGTGGTGTCCTTGCCCAGCGTGGCGACCTGCGAGGCGAACGCCGCCCGCTCGTCGTCGTGCAGCAGGGTGAACGCGTGCGCGGCAGTGCCCGCCGTCGGGATGCCGTAGCGCGCGCCGGCGGCGAGGTTGGACGTGAACCGGAACCCGGCCAGGTACGCGGACCGCGCCGCGGCCACCGCCGCCTCCTCGTGTGCCCGGCGCGACCCCATCTCGATCAGCGTCCGGCCCCGCGCCGCTGTCACCATCCGGGCCGCCGCGGCGGCCACCGCGCAATCGTGGTTGAGCACTGACAGCGCCAGCGTCTCCAGCACCACACATTCGGCGAAGCCGCCGGAGACGGTGAGGATCGGTGAACCGGGGAAGAACAGCTCACCCTCGGCGTACCCGTCGATGTCGCCGGTGAAGCGGTAGTCGGTGAGCCACGCCGCCGCCGTCTCGTCGACCACCCCGGTCCGCAGCAGGAACTCGACCTCGGTGCTGTCGAACCGGAAGTCGCGGATCAACTCGATCAGCCGGGCCGTTCCGGCGACCACGCCGTACCGGCGGCCGCTGGGCAGCCGGCGGCTGAACACCTCGAAGACACACCGGCGGTCGGCGGTGCCGTCCTTCAGTGCCGCGCTGACCATTGTCAGCTCGTAGTGGTCGGTCAGGAGCGCGGGGCGGTGGATGCTCACCGCCCCAGCCTAAGGTTCAGCTCGGGTCGCCGCCGTCGTGGCCCGGGATCGAGCGCAACGCCGCCCACAGCTCGGCCCGGCCGGTGACGCCGAGCTTGGCGTAGATCCGCTGGAGGTGGTTCTCCACGGTGCGCGCCGAGAGGTAGAGCCGTTCGGCGATCGCCCGGCTGGGAGCGCCGTGCGCGGCGAGGCGCGCCACCTGCCACTCCCGCTCGGTGAGCACTGGCGCGCCGGCCTGGAGCGCCGGCGTCCGGATCAGGTCACAGCGCCCGAGCAACCCGGCGAGGCGCTCCCGGGCGTCGTTGGCGGCAGCCGAGTGCTGCCGGCGCAGCCGCTGGACGGCCTGGGAGGTGGCCTCGGCCGCGTACACGATCAGCTCCAGCGCGGCATAGTCGTCGGCGACCGCGAGCAGGTCGGTGGCGGAGTCGGTCACCGCGGCGCGGGCGTGCCGGGCCAACAACGGCGGGAGCACCCCGTCGACCCGTTCGGAAAGCTCGGCGAGGCGCTGCGCGACGGTGCGCCGACCACCGTCGGAGCAGGTGGGGCCGACCGCCATGCCCGCCTGGTCGAGTCGGACGAGGTCGTGCAGGACGTGCACCTCGTGCCCGGCGAAACCGTCCGAGCGCAGCCGATCCACCAGGTCACCGAGGTGTTTGACAGCGCCCGGCAGGTCGCCCGAGGCGGCGAGCGACGCGCCCCGGGCCTGCTCCAACCACGGGTAGAGCACCGCCATGCCCGGCGCGTGGGTACGGTCGGCTTCGGCCATCGCCGCAACCGCCTGCGCGGCGTCACCGCGCAGCGCCGCCGCCTGGGCGCGTTCGGCCTGGGCCAGGCCGGCGTAGACCCGACTCGTGGCCAACACCGCGCAGGCGCCCAGCGAGGTCCTCATGGCCGCGTCGCTCTGCCCGCGCAGCCGGGCCGCGTACGCCTGCAGGATGGCCAGGTAGCCGGTGCCGAGGCGGAAGTCGCCGGCTCCGGCGAGGTCGGCGAACTCGTCGGCCACTATCGCGTCGATCCCGGAGAGGTCGCCGGTGAGCATGAGCCGGGTGCCTCGGGCCAGCTCCAGGGCCAACTGGAGGTACGGCATGTCGGTGCGCCAGCTCGCCGCGGCCGAGTGCACCTGGGCGATCGCCGTACCGCTGCGGGTCAGCTCGCCCTGCGCGGCCTGAACGTACGCGATGGTGGATCGGGCCAGCTCGCGGGCGGCGACGCCGGCCGCCGGCCGGTCCAGCACGCGTCGGCTGAGCTGCACCGCGGTGGCCGTGTCCAGTCGGTGCAGGCGCATGATCGCCTCGAAGGCGTGCACCCGGGACCGGTCTGCGGAGTCGCTGAGCTGCTCGACCCGGCTTGCGATCTCCTCCACCGTGGACTCCCGGCTCAGGCCCCAGTAGCTGACCATGCCGCGTACGGTCAGCCAGCGGCAGAGCCGCCGCTCGTCGCCGGGCTCGGGGGTGACCGCGTCGAGGACGTCGATCGCCTCGTCGGGCCGGTCGGCGAACATCAGGATGGTGGCCAGCAGCTCCGCCGCGTCGTAGCCGCCGTCGGCGTGCAGCGCGGCACGCGCCAGGCGGGTCGCCAGCGGCACGTCGTAGCGGGTGAACGCCTGCACCGCGGCGTCCAGCAGCAGAGCCGGATCCTGTGCGGTGCCCGAGTCGAGTCGCCAGACGGCCACCCGCAGCAGGTCGTCGCGTCGGCGTTTGCCGACCTGCTCAAGCAGCTCGGCGAGGTGTGCCTGAAGTCGGCGGGTGCGGCTGACCGGGCAGCGACGGCGCATCACCTCGCCGTAGAGCGGGTGCGCCAGCCGGACGTTCGTGCGTCGGTCGTGCTGAATGACCGTGATCAGCCCGCGTTCCTCGGCGGTCTCCACGTCCGACTGTTCGGCGGCCTGCCTGAGGAGGTGCAGGCCCAGTGGTTCGCCGAACGCGACCAGCTCGACGACCGCGCGGACGCCGTCGGTGAGCTTGCCGACCCGGGTGTCGATGAGGTCGGTCAGGTTGGGCGCCAGTTCCAGTCGCCCGGTCCACTTCCAGATCCCGTACGTGCGCTTCAACTCGGCGCTGCCGTTGGCGGCGTGCACGAGCTCGCGCAGCAGCAGCGGGTTGCCGGCCGACAGCCGGCCGAGCCGGTCGGCGGAGCCGGCGTCGACCGGGCCGCCCAGGATCGCCGCCAGCAGGTCGGTGGTCTCCTCCTGCGGCATCGGGGTCAGCTCGACGTGCTCGACCAGGTCGTCGGTCCAGAGTGCGCGGATCGGCAGCGGGATCTGCTCGCCGTCGCGCAGGGTGCCGACCACTGTGGCGTTCTCGGCGCGGGCGACCAGATGCACAAGTGCGGCCGAGGGGGGATCGAGCAGGTGGGCATCGTCGATGGCGAGCACGATCCGCCGGCCGGCCGCCTGCTGTTGCAGCACGTTGAGTGCCCAGCGCAGGATGCCGGCGGGGGAGAGGCCCTGGGGCTGCTCGGCGGGGAGGACCTGGACCAGCCCACCGAACGGCAGCGCCGCGGTGGTGGCGCTGGCGGCGATGGACCAGATCGCGAACCGGTCGGTGGGCAACGCGCCCACGCCCTCGCGCAGCAGGCGACTCTTGCCGATGCCAGCGCTGCCGCTGAAGAAGAGCCCGCGGCCGGCCTCACCGGTCACCGCCTCCAGCAGGCGGTTGAGCTCACCCGTGCGGCCGACGAACTCCCATCGACTCATTCGCGCAGCATATCGACCGGAATCCGTCCGCGCCCGCACCGTCACCGTGCGAAGTTGAGTAATCGCACAATTACCGGTGAGTATTCGAGGTGTTCCGCCCGGTCGTCAGCTCGGTCGTAGTCTTCCGACATCCGGGTTGACGCACCGGAATTTTCGCGACCGGACCCACGGTCACCTGCAACGGGAGGCACCTGATGAAGCAGGGCCCTCTCCCCTCGGTCGAATCGCCGGACGACATGACCGGCCGCCCAACCGACCTACCTACCTGCGGCCCCCTCCCTACTCGGGTCGGCGTGTCCCGCGCCGCCCCGGACGAGCCGCTCGGCGTGGTCGCCGTCGGCCCGGCCGGTGCCGAGCGGCGCGCCGTGCTCGCCACACTGCTCGGGCTCGACCCGGTCATGCTCACAGTGCCGGCGGGCAGCTGGTTGGTGGTGCGCGACGCCAAGGTGCCCACCCGGGCGGCGTTCGTGCCCGGTTACCGCCAGCCGCACTCGTACGGCGCGGACCGGGACGCCGCCGGTCCGGCGTTGGCCCGCCCGCCCCGGCGTGTCGAGCTGAGCGTGCCCCAGCCGCTGCTGCGGCACTTCACCCTTGTCGACGTTCCGGACACCGCCACCCTCGGCGTGTCCGGCACCCGGGTGCTGCTCGAAGCGGCGGGCCGAGCCGGCGCGATGCTCTTCGTGATCGCCGCCGACCAGGCCTTCACCGCCGCCGAGTTGAACCTGCTCGCCGAAGTCGCCCCGACCTCGGTGGAGGTCGTCTTCGCGGTCACCCCCGGCGCGGCGGGGTGGGCTCCGCTGGCCGACGGCACGGCGACTACGGAGGGCGCGGGGGCGTCCGTCCCGCCGGTCGGAGGTGCGGAGACCGAGGTGGATGCGGTCGCGGTGACGGTGGAGGCGCACCGGGCGGCCCTCCTGGCCGCGGTGCCGGCGCTGGCCGGCGCGCGGTGGTTCCCGGTCGACGGCGCCGACACCGCCGCCGACCTGCGGCGGGCGCTGGTGGGTTGGGCGTCGCGTGAGGGGTTGCAGCGGGCCAGCGTCGACCCGCCGGTCCTGCCGGGCCAGCAGGGTCGCGTCGCCGTGGCCGCCGACCCGGGTGACTGGTCCGAGCGGCTCGACCGCCACGCCCGCTCGTGCGCTCAGCGGATCCGCCAGCACCTCGCCCTGGAGTTGGCGAACATCCACCTTCGGGCCGTTCAGGAGATCGTGTTCGGAGTCGGCTGCGCCGGCCTACCGGATCTCCTCGACCGGGAGATGGCGGCGTTGTCGTTGTTGGCCACCGCGCAGTGCGATCAGGCGGTGCGCGGCATCATGACCGACGTCGCGTCCCAGGTGCTCGGCGCGCCGCCGGCCGAAGGCGTGCGCCGCCGGATCGCCGCCGCGGTGCAGTACGGCCTGGCCGACCACCGGCCCGGCCACGAACTGGACAAGGTGCTGTTGATCACCAGCACGGCCGGCGTGGCCGAGCTGACCGGCCTGGAGGCGATCGACGCCGCCGCCAGCTATCCGGTCGCGTCCCGGGACGAGGTGCTCCCGCCCATCGCGGTGGCGCTCTCCGGCGGGTGCTGGCAGCAGTGGCGTACGCCCGGCAACAGCGACCACAGCGCGGCGCGGGCCTGGTCCCAGCGGGCGGTGCGCGAGGTCGAGTTGGGGTTGTCCAGGGAGATCTCCCGACGGTTCGAGGTGATCCGCCTCTCGCTGGGCGTGGTGCTCTCCGATGCAGTCGATCACGGCATTCTGCTCGCCTGACGGCGCGTCCACCGGTGGGTCCGGGTCCGGGCCGGACCCCACCTCCGATGGCGTCCGGGGCGGGTCGGGAGGGCCCGGGGTGGGTGATCCGCGCCGGGCCGGCGTTCCGGTTCCTCGGTTCCGGGAAACCGGTGGCACGATGGGGGGCATGGCGGCTCCGCAGGTTGCACCGGTCGAGACGCCGGACACTGACGAGGTGCCGGCGTCTGACCGGCAGTGGGTGACGATCGTGTGGGACGACCCGGTCAATCTGATGACGTACGTGACCTGGGTCTTTCAGAAGCTTTTCGGCTACAGCCGGGAGAGGGCCGAACAGCTGATGCTGGACGTGCACCACAAGGGCCGTGCCGTGGTCTCCACAGGTGCCCGCGAACGGATGGAGCACGACGCGTCGCAGTTGCACGCGTACGGGCTGTGGGCGACGGTGGACAGATCATGAGCATGTTCCATCGCCAGGCCGGTCACTACGTCGCCGTCTTCGCCGTCGACGAGGTGCGGGTGCTGCGCAAGGTCGCCTCCGAGGTGGTGGGTCTGCTCACCGATGGCTTCGACCACACCGACCCGGTGGTCGGTCGGCTCTTTCCGGCGGTCTACCCACAGGACGCTCCGGGCACCGCCGAGTTTCGTCGCTACACCGAGGGCGACCTGAAGACCGCGAAGATCGATCAGGCGGGGGCGATCCTGGCCGCGTTGCCGGACGACGCCGGTGGCGAGGTGCGGCTGGACGCCGAGGCCGCCGAGGCGTGGTTGCGGGCACTGAACGACGCCCGGCTCGCGATGGGCGTCCGCCTGGAGATCAAGGACGGCACGGATCTGGGCGAGGAGTTGGACGACGCGGTCGCTGAGGACCCGGGTTCCAGCCGGGTGTTCCAGCTTTCGGTCTACGCCTATCTCGGGTATCTACAGGAGTCGCTGCTCAACGCCTTGATCGACTAGGGGTGACCGGCACCACTTCGGCCCGTGCCCGGCAGGCGTTAGGCTGGTGCACGTGCTGAGCATCGACCGGTCGATCATTGACGCGATCGTCGCCCACGCGCGCCGGGATCACCCTGACGAGGCGTGCGGCGTGGTCGCCGGTCCCGTCGGCAGCGACACCCCGACCCGGCACATCCCGATGGACAATGCCGCGCGGTCGATGACCTTCTACGAGTTCGACTCGATGGAGCACCTGCGCGTGTGGCGGGAGATGGACGACCGGGACGAGGAGCCCGTCGTCATCTACCACTCACACACCGCCACCGAGGCGTACCCGTCGCGGACGGATGTCTCCTTCGCCGGTGAGCCGGGGGCGCACTACCTGCTCATCTCGACCCGTGAGCCCGACTCGGAGGAGATCCGGTCGTTCCGGATCGTCGACGGCGTGGTCACCGAGGAGCCGGTCCGTGTCGTGGAGGCCGGCGTCGACCCGCACGCCGTCCAGTCCTACATGTTCGGGCAGAGCCCGGCGACGGTCGATTACGAGTGTTCCGGCCGCTGACCTGTCAGCGCCGCAGCCATCTCGTCCCGTCACCGTAGGCACACCCGATCGAGGAGTTCCCCATCATGGCTATTGAAGTTCGCATCCCCACCATCCTGCGCAGCTACACCGGCGGCGCCAAGGTCGTCGACGGCACCGGCGACACGCTCGCCGATCTGCTCACCGACCTGGATTCCCGGCACGGCGGTCTGCGCGGCCGGCTGATCACCGACGCGGGCACGCTGCACCGTTTCGTCAACGTCTACGTGAACGACGAGGACGTCCGCTTCCTCGGCGCGCTCGACGCGAAGCTCTCCGACGGCGACAGCGTCACCATCCTGCCGGCGGTGGCCGGCGGCGCGTTCGGCTTCGCCGCCGCAGCGGCGATCAGCTCGCACAGCGCGGCGGCAGCGGCGATCACCTCGCGCAGCATCAGCTCGCAGAGTGCGACCGCCGCTGTGGCCCGCGACGCCGTCGCGGCTCGCTGAGGTCGGCCGCCATGGCGCGGTACGACAGTCTGCTCGACGCCTGCGGGGGTACGCCGCTGGTGGGCCTGCCCCGACTCTCCCCGACGGTGCCCGACGGGGCCCCTCCGGTGCGACTCTGGGCCAAGCTGGAGGACCGCAACCCCACCGGCAGCATCAAGGACCGCGCGGCGCTGTTCATGGTCCGGGCGGCGGAGGAGGCTGGCCGGCTCCGCACTGGTGACACCATCCTCGAGCCGACGAGTGGCAACACCGGCATCTCGTTGGCCATGGTGGCGAAGCTGCGCGGCTACCGGCTGGTCTGCGTGATGCCGGAGAACGTCTCCACCGAGCGGGTGCAGCTGCTCCGGATGTACGGGGCCGAGATCATCTTCTCGCCGGCGGCGGGTGGGTCCAACCAGGCGGTCGCCACGGCGAAGCAGATCGCCGTCGAGCACCCCGACTGGGTGATGCTCTACCAGTACGGCAACGAGGCGAACGCGCGGGCGCACTACGAGACGACCGGGCCGGAGCTGCTGCACGACCTGCCCAGCATCACGGACTTCGTGGCGGGGCTGGGCACCACCGGCACCCTGATGGGCACCGGGCGTTACCTGCGGGAAAAGGTCGAGGGCATTCAGATCGTGGCCGCCGAGCCGCGCTACGGCGAGTTGGTCTACGGCCTGCGCAACATCGACGAGGGGTACGTTCCGGAGCTCTACGACGCCTCGGTGCTCTCCCGGCGGTTCTCGGTCGGCACCCGGGACGCGGTGTTGCGCACCCGCCAGCTCGTTGAGGTGGAGGGCATCTTCGCCGGGTTCTCCACCGGTGCGATCCTGCACGCCGCGCTGGCGGTGGCGCACGAGGCGGTGCGCGACGGCCGGCGGGCCGACGTGGCCTTCGTGGTCTGCGACGGCGGGTGGAAGTACCTGTCCACCGGCGCGTACGGCGGCACACTCGCCGATGCCGAGGACGCCCTGGAGGGGCAGCTCTGGGCCTGACCGATCTGGTCTGCCGACTACGGGCCGTCGACATTCGTCGACGGCCCGTACGCATCCCGACGTACCGCGAGCGGGTGTCACGTTCGTGACAACTTCCGTTGGATGATTCTTGCTGCCGGGTGCGCCAGCGTAGGCTGCGCAGCGTGGCGTACGCGTCGGTAGAGATCATGGCCGGGACCATCGCCGGCACGGGTGCTACTGATAGTGACAGCGAGACCACTCGATGCGACTGACCGTTCTGGGAAGCGCCGGCAGTTTCCCTGGCCCCGAGTCGCCCTGCTCCGCCTACCTCGTCGAGGCCGACGGCTTCCGGCTCCTCGTCGACTTCGGCTCGGGGTCGCTGTCCAGCCTCCAGCGGTACGCGGGTCTGCACGCCCCGGACGCCATCCTCCTGACCCACCTGCACTGTGACCACATGTTCGACGCCGTGCTGTACGTGGTGGTGCGCCGGTACGCCCCGGACGGCCCCTACCCGGCGTTGCCGGTGTACGCGCCCGCCGGCGCGCCGGACCGACTCAGCGCCGCGTACGGCGACGACGGCTCGGTGGAGGACGTGTACCAGTTCTACGCGCTCCAGCCGGGCACCTTCCCGATCGGCCCGTTCGCCGTCACGGTCGACCGGGTCAACCACCCCGTCGAGACGTACGGTGTGCGGCTGGAGCACGACGGCCGTTCGCTGTGCTACTCGTCGGACACCGCGCCCTGCGAGGCGCTGCTGCGGCTGGCCCAGAACGCCGACGTGTTCCTCTGCGAGGCCAGTTACCTCGACGGCATGGACAATCCGCCGGATCTGCACCTGACCGGCCGGGAGGCCGGCGAGGCGGCGACCAAGGCCGCTGTGGGTCGGCTGCTGCTCACCCACCTGGTGCCGGCCTGGGGCAGCGAGGCGCACACGTTGGAGTCGGCCGCTGCCGCGTACACCGGGCCGCTCGAGGTGGTCCGGCCCGGCGCCAGCTACGACGTCTGACGCAGCACGCCCGGTTCGCGAGGCCGGGCCGCGGTCGCCGTTGTTCCTCGGGGTGTACGGCGCGGGCGTTCCCCGGGGCACCGCGAGTGAGGTGGATCGTCGCACCGCATAGGGTGCAGGCATGGTGCGACCTGACGGGCGAGGGCCCTCTCAACTTCGACCGGTGACCCTGACCCGAGGCTGGAGCACCCATCCGGAGGGCTCGGTGCTCGTCGAGTTCGGCGGCACCCGGGTGCTCTGCACGGCGAGCGTCACCGAGGGGGTGCCCCGCTGGCGCAAGGGTTCCGGGCTCGGTTGGGTGACCGCCGAGTACGCGATGCTGCCCCGGGCCACCAACACCCGCTCCGACCGGGAGAGCGTCAAGGGTCGGGTCGGTGGTCGTACCCACGAGATCTCCCGGTTGATCGGCCGTAGTCTGCGGGCCAGCATCGACCTCAAGGCGCTCGGCGAGAACTCGATAGTGCTCGACTGCGACGTGCTCCAGGCCGACGGCGGCACCCGCACGGCAGCGATCACCGGCGCGTACGTCGCCTTGCACGACGCGGTGGGCTGGCTTGCCGCCCGCAAGTCCTTGGCCGGCAAGCCGGACAAGGTGATGCACCGTTCGGTGGCCGCGGTCAGCGTGGGGATCATCGCGGGGGAGGCCCGGCTCGACCTCTGCTACGAGGAGGACGTCGCCGCCGAGGTGGACATGAACGTGGTCTGCACAGGTGCCGGCGACTTCGTCGAGGTGCAGGGCACCGGCGAGGCGGGCGTGTTCGCCCGCGACCAGCTCGACGCCCTGCTCGACCTGGCCGTCGCCGGCTGCTCCGAGTTGGCCGAAGCCCAGCGGAAGGCACTCGCATGAACAAGGTCCTGCTCGCCACCCGTAACCGTAAGAAGCTGATCGAGCTTCAGCGGATCCTGGACGGCGCGCTCGGCGCGCACCGGATCGCCCTGCTCGGGCTGGACGACATCGAGCAGTACGCGGAGCTGCCGGAGACCGGCCTGACCTTCGGCGAGAACGCGCTGATCAAGGCGCGGGAGGGTTGCCGGCAGAGCGGCCTGCCGACCATCGCCGACGACTCCGGGCTCGCTGTGGACGCGCTCAACGGGATGCCGGGGGTGTTCAGCGCCCGCTGGTCCGGCCAGCACGGCAACGACCAGGCCAACCTTCAGCTGGTGCTGGACCAGATCGGCGACGTCCCCGACGAGCAGCGGGCGGCCTCGTTCGTCTGCACCGTCGCTTTGGTGCTGCCGGGCGGCAAGGAGCATCTCGTCGACGGGCGGCAGTCCGGGCGGGTGCTGCGCGCGCCGCGCGGTGACGGTGGGTTCGGCTACGACCCGATCTTCCTGGGCGACGGACAGGACCGGACCAACGCGGAGCTGACCCCGGCGGAGAAGGACGCCATCAGTCACCGGGGCAAGGCGCTGCGCGAGCTGGCCAAGCTGATCGCCAAGGTGTTGCCGCCCGCCGCCTGAGCACCCCGACACGTCTCACCAGCGCTTCGTCACGAGGTCGCCGCCCAACTCGTCGACCGGGACGCGGTCCTCAGTGGCCAGCACGGTGAGCATCCGTTCGGCTTCGCCGATGGTGGCGATCCGCCCGGTCGAGGTGGACCGCAGCGTGTCCAGCTCTTCCAGCCACAGCCCGTCGCGCTCCCAGGCAACCTGCACACAGCCGCCGGAGCGGCCGAAGGCGGTCAGGAAGTCAGTGCTCAGCGGCCGCATCGCGCGCAGCAGGAGGCGCGCCTCGGCCGCGTCCAGCGGCACGTCCTTCTGGACGCTGCCGCGGTACTGGTAGGTCGCCTCGAGGAAGTCGGGCGGGGCCGGCAGGGCGGCCGCCGGGAGCGACCCGTCGGTCAACCGGCGGATCAGATCCATGCCGTCGTACCGGCCGACGGTCAGCTCCCGCCCGCCCTGCTCGGGGTACGTGCCCACCAGGGTGTCCCCCTCCCGCCGAACGACGACAGCGGCGTCCTCATGAGCAACCCGGATCCGTACGCCGGCAGGCAACCAGGGCAGGTGCAGGCCCGCGAGCCGGGCGGCCGACGACAGACCCTCGGTCGGGGCGTCCAACCCCGTCCACTGGTCCAGCAGCGCCACGTCGATGTCGATGTCGTCGTCGACGGTGGCCGGCAGCGCGGCCAGCCGACCGATCCGGCGTCGCTGCCAGGTCAGCGAGACCCTGATCCGGGTGCCGGTGTGGCCGTCCCAGTCCACCGTCAACCCTTCGGCGCGCAACGCGACCGCGATCTCCTCCCCGACGTCCACAGTTGCGGGCTGCCCGAAGAGGCCCCACGTCAGGTAGACGCCGGAGCCGTCGACGCCGCGCTCGGCGTCCTGCTGGTGATAGAACGCGTACCCCCGTGCCGTGCGTCCGCGCGGCACCTCGTCGCCGATCTCGGCGACGCCGCAGTTCTGGCAGCAGGCGAAGTTTTCCCGGGCCACCAGCCCAGTTGCCGAGAGCGTCCGGAACGCCGCAGTGAGCCGGTCGCTGTCGGTGACCTCCGGCCACTGCGCCTGGGCGGCCAGGTGCGCGCTCAACTCCTCGGTCACCACCGGCCAGGCGTGGGCCTCGACCTCCGCCGGGTTCGCCTCGCCGTGCAGGTACTCAATCGTTGCGGCGACGATCGCGGCGGCCGGCAACTCGGCCAGCGCCACCTGACGGCGGACGAAGTCCTCGATCTGCTCGCTGAGCCCCTGCTCCTCGTTCTCCACGGCGGCGAACGCTAGCAGCAGCAGCCGACAGTTCGGCCGGGGTGTGCCAGGTGCTGTCGCCCGCCGCCTGACCCGCGGCGGACGACAGCGACCCGCTGGAGATCAGCCCAGCGGGCCGACCTCCCGTTCGATGGCGGCGCGCAACTCCGGCCCGGCGACGACGGCACGGGCCGCCTCCATCACCGGGGCGAGGAACACGTCCGGTCCGGGCTCGCCGGCTGCCGCACCGAGCGCGGCGACGGCCGCCCTGCCGGCCGGGGACGGCTCCAGCGGGGCGCGCAGCTGAAGGCCGCGTACGCCGGCCAGCAGCTCCACAGCGAGCAGGCTGGTCAGGTTGTCCAGGACGGTACGCAACTTCTTGGCCGCCGCCCAGCCCATCGAGACGTGGTCCTCCTGCATTCCGCTGGTGGGAAGCGAGTCCACCGACGCGGGGGCGGCCAGCCGACGGTTCTCGGCGACGATGCCGGCCGCCGTGTACTGGGCGATCATCAGCCCGGAGTTGACGCCGGCGTCGGGGGAGAGGAACGCCGGCAACTCCCGGGAGCGGGTGACGTCGAGCAGCCGGTCGACGCGCCGCTCGGCGATCGCGCCCACCTCGGCGGCGGCGATGGCGAGGAAGTCCGCGGCGAAGCCGAGCGGTGCGCCGTGGAAGTTGCCTGTCGACTCGACCCGGCCATCCGGCAGCACCACCGGGTTGTCCACAACGGACACCAGCTCCCGGCCAGCGACGGTGCGGACGAAGTCCAGGGTGTCGCGGGCCGCGCCGGCCACCTGCGGCGCGCAGCGCATCGAGTACGCGTCCTGCACGGCGTGCGCCAGGTCGTCGCGGTGCGAGTCCATCACCCGGGAGTCCTGCAACAGGCGGTGGATGTTCGCCGCCGACGCCGCCTGACCGGGGTGTGGCCGGATCGCGTGCAACTCGGGCAGGAACGGCCGCTCCGAGCCGAGCATCGCCTCGATGGCCAGCGCCGCCGTCACGTCGGCCATGGCGAACAGGTGCGCCGCGTCGTGGATGGCCAGCAACAGCATGCCGAGCATGCCGTCGGTGCCGTTGATCAGCGCCAGCCCCTCCTTGGCGGCCAGCTCGATCGGCTTGAGCCCGGCGGCGGTCAACGCGTCTGCCGCGTCCTGCCGCTCACCGGCCGGGCCGAGCACCCAGCCCTCGCCGAGCAGCACCAGCGCGCAGTGTGCCAGCGGCGCCAGGTCACCGGAGGCGCCCAGCGAGCCGTGCTCCGGCACCCACGGGGTGATGTCGTGGTTGAGCAGGTCGACAAGGGCTTCCGCGACCAGCGGCCGGACCCCGGATCGGCCCAGGGCGAGGGACCGGACCCGCAGCAGCATCATGGCCCGGACCACCTCGCGCGGCATCGGGGCGCCCACCCCGGCGGCGTGCGAGCGGATCAGCGCGTGTTGCAGCTCGGCCCGCCGCTCCGGTGCGATGAAGGTGTTGGCCAACGCGCCGAACCCGGTGGAGACCCCGTAGACGGGACGGCCCGACGACTCGATGCCGTCCACGATGGCCCGGCTGGTCGCCATCGCGTCGATGGTGGCCGGGGCGAGGACGACAGTGGCGGTGCCGCGGGCCACCGCGAACACGTCGTCGGCGGTGATCCCGGTGGGCTGGATGGTCACGTGCGTCATTGCGGTGCTCCGTTGCGTATTACCTGGCGGATCAGGGGGACACCGGGCCGGTAGGCCAGGTGCAGGTGTGACGGCGCGTCGAGGACGACGAGGTCGGCCCGCGCGCCGGGGGTGAGGACACCGATGTCGTCGCGGCGCAGCGCCCGCGCGCCACCGGCGGTGGCGGCCCAGACCGCCTCCGCCGGGGTCATCCGCATCTCGCGGACCGCGAGGGCCACGCAGAACGGCATCGACGAGGTGTACGACGAGCCGGGGTTGCAGTCGGTCGCCAGCGCCACGGTGACACCGGCGTCGAGCAGGCGGCGGGCGTCCGGGTAGGGCGAGCGGGTGGAGAACTCGGCGCCGGGCAGCAGTGTCGCGACGGTGCGGGTGCCCGACCCGTCGCTGTGGGCCGTGTCGGCCAGCGCTGCCACGTCGGCATCGCTCAGGTGGGTGCAGTGGTCGACGCTTGCCGCGTCCAGCTCCACGCCCAGCTGCACCCCGGGGCCGGGGCCGAGCTGGTTGGCGTGCAGCCGTACGCCCAGCCCGGCGGCCTGACCACAGGCCAGGATGGCGCGGGCGTGGTCCACGTCGAAGGCGCCCCGCTCGCAGAACACGTCGATCCACTTCGCGTACGGGGCGGCGGCGGCCAGCATCGGCCCGCAGACCAACCCCACGTAGTCGTCGGGGCGGTCGGCGTACTCGGCGGGCACCACGTGCGCGCCCAGGAAGGTGGTCTCGGTGCTGGTCTCGGCGGCGATCCGCAGGGAGCGGGCCTCGTCGGCGACGGTCAGGCCGTACCCACTCTTGATCTCCATGGTCGTGGTGCCCTGGCGCAGCGCCTCCCCGCGCAGCCGGCGCACTGTGGCCCGCAACTCCTCGTCGGTGGCGGCCCGGGTGGCACCGACGGTGGTCCGGATGCCGCCGCCGGTGTAGGGCTGACCTGCCATCCGGGCGGCGAACTCGGCGGCCCGATCCCCGGCGAAGACCAGGTGGGCGTGGCTGTCCACGAAACCGGGCAGCACGGCGGCACCACCGGCGTCGACGTGATGGTCGGCGGCGGGCGCGTACGCGGACGGCCCGACCCAGGCCACCCGGCCCTCCTCGATGAGCACCGCGGCGTTGCGGCGGATGCCGAGCGGGCCTTCGCCGGCGCCGTTGGTGACCAGCTCACCGATGTTGTCGACAAGCAGGCTGCCACTCATGCGGGTGTCACCGCCTCGATCGCGGACGACAGTTCGGTCGGCACGTCAACTGTCAGGTGCCGGCCCTCGGCCACCACCACCCGGCCGTCCACCACCACCTGCTCGACGTCCGCGGCGCCGGCGGCGAAGAAGGCGCCCACCGGCGGCACCCCAGCGGTGCGGGCGCTGTCCAGGCGTACCGTCACCAGGTCGGCGCGGGCGCCCACCGCGATCCTTCCGGCGTCTGCCCAGCCCAGCGCGGTGTGCCCGGCGACGCTGGCCGCGTTCAGCAGGTCCAGCGGCGCGAAGTGGCCGCGCCGGCGGGTACGCAGCCGCTCGTCCAGCTCGACCGCCCGAGCCTCCTCGAACAGGTCGATCACGGCGTGGCTGTCGCTGCCGAGGCTCAACCGGATGCCCGCGTCGGCCATCAGCCGGGCCGGGCCGATGCCGTCGGCGAGGTCCCGCTCGGTGGTCGGGCAGAGGCACACAGCGGTCCGGCTGTCGGCGAGCACTGACAGGTCCGCGCTGGTGGGGTGGGTGGCGTGGACGGCGGTGGTGTGCGGCCCGAGCACGCCGTGCTCGGCGAGCAGGGCGGTGGGCGAGCGCCCGTGCACGGCCCGGCACTCGTCGTTCTCGGTGGGCTGCTCGGAGAGGTGCACGTGCAGCGGCGCCTGCCGCTCCCGGGCCCAGTCGGCGACAGTGTGCAACTGATCGGCCGGGACGGCCCGCACCGAGTGCACGGCAGCGCCGACCCGGACGTGCGGGTCCGTCGGTTGGAACGCCGCGGCCCGCTCGGCCCAGCGGGCGGCGTCGCCGTCGCCGAAGCGACGCTGCGGGCCGGCGAGGGGCCGACCGTCCACGCTGGAGGTCAGGTAGCAGGTGTCCAACATAGTGAGTCGGATCCCGGCGTGCGCGGCCGCCTCGACCAGTGCCGCGCCCATCGCGTTCGGGTCGTCGTAGGCCCCGCCGTCCGGTCTGTGGTGCAGGTAGTGGAACTCGCCCACGCAGGTGATGCCGGCGAGCGCCATCTCGGCGTAGACGGCCCGGGCCAGCGCGAGGTAGGTCTCCGGGTCCAGCCGGTCCGCGACGGCGTACATCTGGTCCCGCCAGGTCCAGAAGTCACCCCGCCCACCGTGGGTACGCCCGCGCAGCGCCCTGTGGAAGGCGTGCGAGTGCCCGTTCGCGAGGCCGGGGACTGTGAGGCCGGGCAGCGGCACCGCGTCGGGGTACACCTCGACCCCGGCCGGTGGCCTGCTGCCCGGGGTCAGCGGCGTCACCGCCGTGATCCGGCCGTCCTCGACCTCGATGAGCACGTCGGGCGTGGGCTCGGCGTGCTCGGGCAGCCAGGCGTATTCGGCGAGCCAGCGGGCGGTGGTCATACTCCTCGCCTCCTGTGGAGCTGAATCGTCTGCGACATCAGCGGCCGGGGTGAGATCAGCGGCCGGGGTGACGCCGGCGGCCGGGGTGATGCCGACAGTTGGGGCGCTTCGGCTGATTCGTCTACGACATCAGCTCCAAAGGACGAGAACAGGAGATGCGGCACCTCGCCACGCCGGAGACTCCGCACCCACCGACGCCGCAGCTCCGTGCCGTCCGAGGAGAGGCTCGCCACGTCGTTCACCGGCATGTCAGCTCCTCCAGCACCCGGGCCAGCGCCCGTACCCCGGCCGCGCAGTCGTCGTCGGTGGCGGCCTCGGCGGGGGAGTGCGAGACGCCGGTCGGGTTGCGCACGAAGAGCATCGCGGTGGGCAGGTACGCGGCGAGCACCCCGGCGTCGTGCCCCGCGCCGGTGGGCAGCACCGGTGCGTCGAGCAGTGTGGCCAGGCGGTTGGCCAGCCCGCCGTCGAAGGCGACCACCGGGGTGGCCGACTCCTCGGTGACCGTCACCGTCGTACCGTCGCGGCGGGCCCGCTCGGCGAGCTTGCCGCGTACCGCGTCGACAAGCCCGGTCAGTGTCTCCGGGTCGGCAGCTCGGGCGTCCAGCCAGCCGGTCACCTTCGACGGGATCGCGTTTGTGGCGTTGGGCTCGACGGCGACCCGGCCCACAGTGGCGTGCGCGCCGCGCAGCCGGGCCTCCTTGTTGGCCGCCAGCACCGTGAAGGCGTAGGTCAGCATCGGGTCGCGACGGTCGGCCATCCGGGTGGTGCCCGCGTGGTTGCCCTCGCCGACGACGTCGAAGCGCCACCGGCCGTGCGGCCAGATCGCGCTGGCCACCGCGACCGGTGCGGACGTGTCGACGAGCGCGCGGCCCTGTTCGACGTGCAACTCCACGAAGGCGCCGAACCGGCCCAGCAACTCCGGGCGGGCGCCCGCCGGCCGGTCACCCAGCGCCTCGGCGAAGCTCACCCCGGCCGCGTCGCGCAGGCCGGCCGCGCGTTCGGCCGACAGCGCCCCGGTGAGCAGCCGCGACCCCAGACACGGTACGCCGAAGCGCGCCCCCTCCTCCTCGACGAAGGCACCCAGCACCAGCGGCCGCCCAGGGGTGACGCCCGCGGCGCGCAGCTCGTCCACGGCGAGGAACGCGCTCACGATGCCGAGCGGCCCGTCGTACGCCCCGCCGTGTGGCACCGAGTCGAAGTGGCTGCCGGTGAGCACCGCGTCGGACGCTTCCGGGTCACCCCAGTGGGCGAAGAGGTTGCCGTTGCCGTCCTCGGTGACCGGCATGGCACGGCGCTCGGCCTGCGTCCGGAACCAGGCGCGCAGCTCCCGCTCCGGCTCGGTCAACGCGTACCGCAGATAGCCGCCGCTGTCGGCGTCCCGCCCGACCGGCGCGATCTCGTCCCACAGCGCCCGGAACCGGGCGGAAAGGTCGTCCGTCACGCGGGTCCCTCCGTCATGGGGACCCGGACCCCGGTGCGGTCGGCGACCTCGCGGGCGCTCTCGTAGCCGGCGTCGACGTGCCTGATGACGCCCATCGCCGGGTCGTTGGTGAGCACCCGCTCGATCTTCTGCCCGGCGAGGGCGGTGCCGTCGGCCACGCACACCTGCCCGGCGTGGATCGACCGGCCGATGCCCACCCCGCCGCCGTGGTGGATGGACACCCAGGAAGCCCCGCTGGCCGTGTTGACCAGGGCGTTGAGCAGCGGCCAGTCGGCGATGGCGTCGGAGCCGTCGGCCATCCCCTCGGTTTCCCGGTACGGGCTCGCGACGCTGCCGGTGTCCAGGTGGTCCCGGCCGATCACCACCGGGGCGGAGAGCTCGCCGGAGGCGACCATGTCGTTGAACCGCACACCCGCCCGGTCCCGTTCGCCCTGACCGAGCCAGCAGATCCGGGCCGGCAGGCCCTGGAAGGCGACCCGCTCACCGGCCAGCTTGATCCAACGGGCCAGCGACTCGTTCTCCGGGAACAGGTCGAGGATGGCCCGGTCGGTGGCCGCGATGTCGGCCGGGTCGCCGGAGAGCGCCGCCCACCGGAACGGCCCCCTGCCCTCACAGAACAGCGGCCGGATGTACGCGGGCACGAAGCCCGGGAAGTCGAAGGCGCGCTGATAGCCGCCGAGCTGCGCCTCACCCCGGATCGAGTTGCCGTAGTCGAACACCTCGGCGCCGGCGTCGAGGAAGCCGACCATCGCCTCGACGTGCGTCGCCATCGACGCGCGAGCCCGGTCGGTGAACTCGGCCGGCTTCGCGGCGGCGTAGTCCCGGGCCTCGGCCAGCTCCACCCCCACCGGCAGGTAGGCCAGTGGGTCGTGCGCGCTGGTCTGGTCGGTCACGATGTCGATCTCGACGCCCCGGTTCAGCAACTCCGGGAAGACCTCGGCGGCGTTGCCGACCACGCCCACGCTCAGGGCCCGGCGCTCCCGCTTCGCGGCGCGGACCCGGGCGATCGCGTCGTCCAGGGAGTCGGCGACCTCATCCAGGTAGCGGTCGTGCACCCGACGGTCGAGCCGGGTGCGGTCCACGTCCACGATCAGGCAGACGCCGCCGTTCATGGTGACAGCGAGTGGCTGCGCGCCGCCCATGCCGCCGCAGCCGGCGGTCAGCGTCAGCGTGCCGGCGAGGGTGCTGTCGAACCGTTTGGCGGCCACCGCCGCGAACGTCTCGTAGGTGCCCTGGAGGATGCCCTGGGTGCCGATGTAGATCCACGAACCGGCCGTCATCTGCCCGTACATGGTCAGGCCGAGCTGTTCGAGGCGGCGGAACTCCGGCCAGGTCGCCCAGTCGCCGACCAGGTTCGAGTTGGCCAGCAGGACCCTGGGCGCCCACTCGTGGGTGCGCATCACCCCGACCGGGCGGCCCGACTGCACCAGCATCGTCTCGTCCTCGCGCAGGTCGGTCAGCGTGCGGACCAACGCGTGGTACGACGGCCAGTCCCGCGCCGCCTTGCCGGTGCCGCCGTAGACCACCAGGTCGTCGGGGCGTTCGGCCACCTCGGGGTCGAGGTTGTTCATCAACATCCGCAGGGCGCCCTCCTGCTGCCACCCACGGGTGGTGAGCTGGCTGCCCCGTGCGGCACGAATGGGCTGGGTCATCTCTGGTTCTCCTCCGGTCAACCGAGGAACAACTGTCGGCGGGCCGCGGAGGCTTCGAACGCCTCCAGTCGGCGCTGGGTGTCGGCCGGGGTGGCGTCGCAGATCGCCTGCAACAGCACCATGGCCAGGGTCATCGGGGCGGTGTGCAGGTCGAAGACGAGTTGCGCGCCGACCGCGGCGGCGAGCACCACGTCGGCGTGCTCGGTGGCCGGGCTGACCGGGGAGTCGGTGATCGCCACCACTGTCAACCCGGCGTGGCGGGCGTCGCGCAGCGCGTCCAGGGTTTCCCGGGGGTAGCGGGGCAGCACGAAGGCCAGGACGGCGGACGCCCCGGCCTCGGCCGCCTGCTCCAGGCGGTCGGTGAGCAGGCTGCCGCCGTCGTCGAGGACCCGTACGTCCGGGTGCACCTTCGCCGCGAAGTAGGCGAAGTACGCGGCCAGCGGCGCGGCGGCGCGTAGGCCGAGCACCGGCAGTGGGCGACTCTCGGCGAGCAGCCGTCCGGTCTCCGCGATCCGGTCCCGGTCGGCGAGCTGACCGGCCAGTCGGTCCAGGTTGCCCATCTCCGCGCGTACCGCCTGCTGGAGTTCGTTGCCGGCGTCCGTCGATCCGCCCGGAGTCGAGCCGGTGAGGTCCCGCAGCCGGCGGCGAAGCGCCGGGTAGCCGTCGTGGCCAAGCGCGACGGCGAACCGGGTGACCGACGGCTGACTCACGCCGGCCAGCTCGGCGACCTCGGCGGCGGACAGGTACGCCACGCCGGGGGCGTGCTGCACCAGACAGTGCGCGATTCGGCGCTGGGTGGGGGTGAGCCGCACCCCTTGGAACAGGTCGAGCACCCGGTCAGCGGGTGCCGCGACAGCTCCTTCATTCATGAGCTGACTCTATGCATAGAAACTTTCATAGACAACCACCTCGGGTCACCCCCGCCCCCCGTTCAGCCGCCGCGACTCGTAACATGCGGGCGTGCAGCGCGAGCAGGATTCGCGTCGTCGAAAAGGAGCGCCGTGGTCGCAGTCGAGGACGCCCCGCCCATTCGCGCCTCTCGTCCGGCCCCTCCTCGACGCCACCGGGCAGCGGTCGGGGAGACGGTGCCGGTCATCGCTCTTCTCGGGGCCTTCCTCGTCGTCAACGACATCCGGTCGTGGCTGACAGCCCAGTACTGGGGCGACGAGGCGTGGGTCGCGCTCTCGGTCCGTTTCCCCCTCGCCGACCTGCCGGTGACGACCTCATCGAGCCCGATCGGGTGGAGTTTCCTGCTCCGACTGGTCCCGGACATCGACCACCTCCGGGTCGTACCCCTGGGTTTCCAACTGCTGACCGTCGTCGCGGCCTACCTTCTGGGCCGCTCGCTGGCGTCCGAACGCGCTCGGGGCATCCTCATCGGCGTCGTCACCGGGCTCGCCGTCCTGCTCCTGCCGGTCCAGCAGACCCGCCACGACCTGAAGCAGTACACAGCGGACGCCGCCGTGGCGGTCTGCCTGCTCGCCCTGGCCACCTGGACGGAACGCTCCTGGTCTCGGCGGCGACTCGCTGTGGTGGTGGCCGCGGTGGGCCTGGGCATGCTGCTGAGTCACACGACCGCCATCGTCGCGGTCTGCGTCCTCGGAGGGCTGCTGCTCTCCGTCGCCGTGCGCCGGGAGTGGGCGAGGACGGCCGAGGCGACAGTCGCCGGCCTGGTCGCCGGCGCGCTCGTCGCCGCCGTCTACTTCGGAGTGTCCGCCCGGGGCAACAACGACGCCATGCGGGACTACTGGGACGCCTTCCTGCCGAGCGTCTCCGAACTGCCCGCACACCTCGTGCGGCAGACCAAGGCGCTGTCGCCGATGCTCGGCGCACCAGTGTCGATCCTCGCCATCCTCCTCGTGCTCGGCGTCCTCACGCTGTTCCGACGCGGACACGCCGCCCCGGCGATCGCCGTCCTCCTGCTGCCGGTGGCGGCCATCGGGCTGGGCGTCGCGGGGATCTACCCGCTGCTCGACCCGCGCACGTCCCATTTCCTGATCGTGGTGGCGGGCCTGGTGGCAGGCATCGGCATCGTCGGTCTGGCCGACCTGACCGTCGTCCTGGCCCGCCGCGGGCTGCCCCGGCTACCACCGGGCGTGGTGGCCGCCGTCACCTGCGCCGTCCTGCTCGCCAGCTTCGCCACCGTCAACCACCGCTGGTACCGCACGGACGGCAACGAACCCGGGGTCTGGCGGGCGCACCAGGCCATCACCGACATCGGAACGTCGACACGGTACGTCGCGGCGCACAAGGGGCCACACGACCTCGTCGTGGTCAGTGGGCCCGCCTGGTTCGGGTTCACGCTCTACTCCGACCAGGATCCGCTGAAGCTGGTCGCGCCGGTCAGCGGCACCGTCGGTTGGACCCTCACCATGCCCACCCGCGCCGACGTGATCCTCCCGAAAGCCGCCGATGCGCCGTCCATCAAGGACGCCCTCGACGAGGTTCTGGCCCGGGCCGCGAAACAGCCGCCCGGCACCCGGGTCTGGCTGGTCCGCACGTACACCCACCCGAGTGAGCCCGTCTGGCAGGCGGCGCTCGCCGACTATCGCGTGCAACGCGTCACGTCCGGACCGGAGCCAGTGGTCGTGATCAGCAAAAGGTGACGGCGGGACGAGCTGACGGGTGACCGCCGGGCGACTGACTGTGGCACCGGTCGGTACCATGCGCCTGGCGGTCGAGCGGAGGAGTTGGCATGCAGCCGGAAGGCCCCTACAGGTTCACCCACTTGCTGGGCGGTTCACCAGTGGGCAAGGCCTGGGCCGCCATCGACGAGCAGGGCCGGTTCGTGAGCGTGGCCGTGCTGGACGCGACGGTTGCCGCCGCCCCCGGTTGGCGGGAGGCGTTCGCCGAGGTCGCGAACGCGCTCGCCCAGTCGCCCGACGGGCCCCCGATCACGTACGCCGACTTCTCGGCCGCCGCGCCCTGGGTGGCGTACGCCGCCGAGGCCGGACCCGCCCCGGAGAAGCTGTTCCGCGCACTCGGCGTGGAGTACCAACCGGTGCCCGCCGCCCCCCGACCCGTCTCCGCCCCTCCCCAACCGGTGTCCGGTGTGCCGCAGCCCGTGTCTGGTGTGCCGCAGCCCGTGTCCGGCGTGCCGCAGCCCGTGTCTGGCGTGCCCCAGCCGGTGTCCGGTGTGCCGCAGCCCGTGTCGGGCGCGCCGCAGCCGGTCGTCGACATGCCGCATGCCCCGTGGGCGGTGCAGTCGGCCGCGATCCCGAACCAGCCGCCTGCCCACCCCGTCTCGGCCACGCCGGTGTCGAGCGCACCCGCCTCGCCGGCCGGCCACGATGGCGCCCCGACGCCGGCCACCGTGTCGGGCCCACCGGCCGACGTGCCCCCGTTCGACCCGTACGCCGCCCCGGTACGACGGATCAAGCCCTCGGCGCCGCCCAAGCGGCGTACCGGCCTCTGGGCCGGTGTGGCCGCGCTGGCCCTGGTGGCCGTGGTCGGTGGGGGCGCCGGCATCTACGCCCTCAGCTCGGATGAGCCCGGCGAGCCGGATCCCCCGCCGACCGCCACGTCCAGCGGCTTCCCCGCCGCGACCCCGCTCGCCCCCGGCCTCAAGCCCTGGGCGCAGGCCGCCCTGCGCAGCCCCGAGGAGCACGCACTGGCCGTTGCCGGTCCGTCCATGGTCTTCGTGGAGGTCATGTTCACCGGGTACGTCCGCAACAAGGCCGGTGGCGCCCTGCTGGACAAGGCCCCGGTGACCTTCAGCCGGCGCTGTAGCGGCGTGGTCGTCCAGCACGAGGGGTACGTCCTCAGCAACAGCCAGTGCGTGCAGCCCACTCCGGACGTCCTGGTCGGGGGTGCCCTGAACGCCGTGGCCAACCGGCTCGTCGCCGAGGGCAGCCTGCAAGCCAAGGACATCAGCACCTACACCCGCAGCCGGTTGAGCACCTCGGTCCTGACCGGCGCCAATGCCGGCGACCAGCCGGAGACCCGGCTGTACGGGCAGCTCAACATCGCCAAGGGCGAGGTGACGGACAGCCCAGCGATCGCCGGCACCGTCGTGAGGGCCCTGCCGATCGAGGCGGGGAACGTCGCCCTGATCAAGCTGGAGCAGAAGAACCTGCCCACGTCGGAGCTGAACACGTCGGCCAGCGTCAGCCCGGAGACGTCACTGCTCGTGCTGGGCTACGGCACCACCGACACCAGCTTCCGCGCCGCCACCTACACGGTGGTGTCGAAGACGGTGACCGTGACCGGAATCGACTCCTCGACTCCGCTGAACCCGTACCGGATCAATGAGGATCTCGGGCTCTACTCGCGGGGCGGGATCGCCATCGACCCGAGCGGCCGGGTGGTCGGCATGCTGGACAACGACGTTCTGCGGCCCGACAAGGCGAACCGCCTCGTCGTGCCGGTCTCCGCCATGACCGCCCTACTCCAAGCCGCAGGCGTCACGAACGCGCTCGGCAAGGCCGACAACCAGTACCGCAGCGGCCTCGACGCGTACTTCGCCGGGGACGAGTCGACCGCCATCGCCCGATTCGACGAGGCCGCGCGGAACTCCCCGACGAACCTGCTGGCCCAGTCGTATCGACAGGCGGCCGTCGACAGCCGGGGGTCCGACGACGATTCAGGCGGGTCGAGCTGGGCCGTGCCGGTGATCGCCGCAGCCGGAGGCGCGCTCGCGGTGGCCATCGTGGTGGCGGTGGCGATGCTCCTGGCGCGGCGGCGCAACAGCCGTTTCTAGTGCGTCTGCGCGGCGCCCGGGCGAGGCGCCACGCCGGTGGCGGCCCGCGCGGACCCGCCGATCCGGGTGCCGGTCAACCACGGGCCCAACGGCGTGCTGATGACGATCCACGCGAACGCCCAGGGGACCACGAGAGCGGCGACCAGGTCGAGCACCCCACCGGACCTGGGCGTCTTCAGCACCCACAGGATGCCCGCGTGACTCAGCACGACGGCGATGCCACAACCGGCCAGTCGACTGATCACCCGCGACGCCCGCACGCCGATGCGCAGGTCGAGTTCCTCCGCGAGCCGGATGAGGCCGACGCTGATCAGGATCGCGGTCAGCACCCCCAGCACCGGGGAGCCGAAGTCGCCGGCCTTGAGGTCCAGGTCCCGGTTGAGGCCGAGCAGCACGAAGCCGACGCCGATCGAGAGTGCCGCCGCACCGGCGCTGGCCGGAAGGCGCGGGCGGAGTCGCCGCAGCAGCCGCCCGGCCAGCACGAAGACCAGGCACGCCGGGACCAGGAAGAGCCCGAGCGGGCCGGCGGTGACAACGCCGGGCGCGAGGTACGCGGTGACCAGGCCGACCACCGCGACCGTCCAGGCGACCGCGGCGGGGAACCGCTCCAGCCACCGGAACGCGACCGCCGCGATGAAGAGCACCGAGACGAACCAGAAAGCGGAGAACGGCCGGACCGCAGCCGTGCCGCCGTAGAGCGCGTCACCGATGGTTCCCGGTGCGACCTGGCCTGTCGCGGCGTCCGCTGCGAGCAGTGCCGCGACCAGGAGGAGGAACCACACCACGTAGGGCACGCCCAGGGTCGTCCACCGCTTGCGCAACTCCCCGCCGAGGGGTCGACCGGGCGACCAGAAGTAGCCGGTCAGGACGAAGAACACGGGTACGTGCCAGGTGTAGATGGACGCCCGGGTCAGGCTGTCGCTCCAGACGTGGCCCGCGACAACCGCGGCGATTCCGACAATCCGGAGGAGGTCGACACCGGCGGAGCGGTTACCCGCCGCCGTTGTCGTGCTCGTTGCGGCCATGGCGGGCATCATTTCAGACAGCGGGGCCGACCTACGCCCCGGATCGGCACCGGTTCGGCCGGCGGTCGTGCCGGCGTCGTCGGGTGTGGCGCATCGCCTAATCTGGGCACGACACGCTGCCCACACTGTGGAGGTTTCCCGGGTGTCTCGTCCCCACCCTCCGTGGGCCCGCCTCCGATCGGTGCCCCGACCGGCCTGGATCGGCTTCGGGGTGGTCGTGTTGCTCCTGGCGGCCGTCCCCGTGCTCGGCTGGTCGCCGTCGAGGACCGGCGCACCGGATGCGGCCTGGTCGGCCGCCGACGTGGACACCCCGCCGCCCATCGCGCCGATCGACGGCACCAGCTGTGCCGCCAACGCGCACGGTATGGCCGGCTTCACCCCGGTCAGCGCCCTCGACCTGCCCGAGCGGTACGACCCCAAGAGGCCGCTTGCCCTCTCGTTCGACCGGGCCGGCACCGTGGCCGGCGGGTTCGACCGGATCGGCTACTGCCTGGAGTTGACCAGCCCCACCGGTACGCAGTGGGTGTGGACCGCCATGTCGCCGTTCACGACCGACGCCCGACGCCTCGGCCCACCGACCCGGGCCGGTCAGATCGTCCGGCAACGGATCGCCGATCTGGAGGTCGCCACCAATGCGCCGGGCCTGGCCACCGGCACCGGTCTCACCGGCTATCTGGAGATGTGGCCGAACAAGTACGGGCCGGTCAACTCCGGCCAGGTCCCCGGCGCCGCCGCCGACCGGTACGACGCCGACGACGACGTGTACTCGTCGATCGGGTACGGCTCCTTCCAGGTGCACACCGTCGCGGCCACCCGCCCGGCCACGGCGGCCCCGCAGACGGTTCTCGCGGTCAACGGCTTCACCTCGGACGTCCAGCCGCTGTCGGTGGGCATCGGGACCGCCCCCACCGGCCACCCCGACTGGACGGCAGCCGGTAACGCCGGCACGTACACCCAACGTCGGCTGACGGTCTACGCCCGCGCCTCGGTCCTCACCGTCGGTCAGCACCCTCGGGATCGGCAGCTGTACCCCCGGGACGCGGCCGGCGGCGCGGTCGTGCCGGTGGCCGGCAAGGCGACCGACCCACGGGTCAAGGCCGTACGCCTCAAGGTCGTCAGCGGGGCTGACGCCTGGGACGAGACGGTGCCCGTCGGGGCCGGCGGTGAGTTCGCGTTCCGGCAGCGGATCACCGCCGCGCTGCGGGAGTACCGATTCGAGTTGCACGTGCTCGGCGACGGCGTTGCCCGACGGGCAGCCCTGTGGGAGGGCGTGGTGTCCGGCGACGTGTACGTCATCCAGGGCCAGTCCAACGCGGTGGCGGCCAGCTACCGGGGATCGTCGATCGGCGAGGAGTCCCCGTACGTCCGCAGTTTCGGCTCGACGACCGGGGATCGGGTCCTCTCCGGCGCGGACCGTACCTGGAACTACGCCGTCTCGGGTACGGTCCGGCAGCCCGGCTCCGTCGGCCAGTGGGGGATTCGCGCGGCCCACCGGCTCATGGACACCTACCAGGTGCCGGTAGCTGTGATCAACGGCGCGGAAAACAGCAAGGTCGTGTCGTTCTTCCAACGCAACGACGGCAACCCTGGTGACCTGCGCACCAACTACGGCCGCTTGCGGCAACGACTCACCGCCGCCAACGTGGTCGGCGAGGTCCGCGCGGTGTTCTGGTACCAGGGCGAGGCCGACAACAACGACGCCGTCGGGCATGTCGCCGGGTTCACCGCGCTGCTGAGCGACTGGCGCCGGGAGGTGGGCTTCCGGGTCGACGGGGGCACGCGGTACTACGTCGTCCAGGTCGGTAGCTCACCGTGCGGAAACACCTCCGCTGGCCCGCTGCGTGAGGCGCAACGGCGGATGGCCGACACTCTGAAGGTGACGCTGCTGTCCACCAGCGCTCTGACCGGCCGGGAGGCGTGCCACTTCGCCTGGGAAGGGGGCTACCGCGAGTTGGGCGATCAGGCGTTCGCCGTGTTGGCCCGCGACATCCACCGCGGCCCCAGCGGGGGCGTGTCCGCCCCGAACCCTCGGTCGGCCGCCTTCACCGACGCGCGGCGTACCCAGGTGGTGGTTCAGCTCCGTAACGTTGACCCGCTGACCGTCCGGGCTGGCGCGGGCACCGACTTCACGATCGACGGCAGCACCGCCACCGTCACCGGCGTCGAGTACCGCGAGGGAGGGCGGCTCGTGCTGAGCCTCTCCGGCCCGGCCGATGGCGCGACCGGGCTGAGTTACCGGGGCGACGCCGGGCCCTGGTGCGTCAACGCCACGGGGGTCGGTCTGCTGGCCTTCAAGGGCCTGCCGATCGGTGCTGCCTAGTCACTACGGCGCGACGGCGGCGGCGTCGTGCCGTCCCGTCAACCGTTTGAGGGTGGCGAACCGAACCGGGCGGTCCACCAGGTCCACCGGCCCCGGTGCCGGGGTGCGGGCCGGGGCGGCCGACGCCGACGTGGTGAGGGCCAGCAGCACGACGATCCAGGTCAGCCCGTCCACCGACAGCGGGTTCCAGACGACCTCGGTGAACGAGTAGACGACGAGGAGCACCACCGGCGCCTTGGCGGTGAAGGCGTGCCCGTCCTCGACATTGCGGTGCAGCAGGGTGGCCATCCACAGACCGAACAGGGTCAGCGCGATCAGCCCGCCGGAGAAGATGACCAGGACGTACCCGGAGTGGAAGAAGTGGGTCGGTGCCTTCTCGATGTCCTGTAGGTAGTACCACTTCGAGACGCCCACGCCGACGGCCTCCCGGCCGCTGAGGTACTCGCGGGCGGCGACCCAGATGTTGCCGCGGTTGCTCAGCGTGGTCTTCGACGCGCTCCACATCAGATACGTGGCGGCTGTCAGTGCGCCGACGACGAGCGCCACGCAGAGGGCGAAGGGGATCCGCGGGCTGGGTCGCAGACGCTGCACGAGCAGTGCGCCCAGCATCCAGACGGCTACCGCGCCGACGGCCAGGTAGCTGGTGCGGGAGCCGGTGGCGACGATCACCAGCAGGCAGAACGACGCCGTCGCCACCAGTTCGAGGCGGCGCATCGCGCAGAACGCGGCGACCAGGGTGAACGACGCCAGCATCGCCGCGTAGTTCTCGGAGTTGTAGAAGCTCTTGAACAGCGCACCGGCCAGCGAGCACTTCTCCAGCTTCCCGCCGGTGCACGTCCGCCATGCCTGCCCGTACACAGCGGTCGGGATGGTCAGCAGCGCCAGGACCGCCAGCCCGGTGTAGGCCATCGCCCGCACGCTGACTGTGGTGCGGGCGGCCATCATCCAGACGGCGATCAGCAGGAGCCCGGACGCCGCGTACGCCGGCAACCGCGACCCGTAGATCCCGGTGCCGGTGACGACGTCGATGAAGGCGCACCAGACGAGCAGGCCGCCGGCCATCGCCAGCGAGATCCGGAGCCACAGGTCGGACGGGCCGCTGAGGACACCACGGCCAGAGAGCACCAGCCAGCCCAGCAGGGCGACCACCAGCACACCGATAAGCATCGAGCTGTGGCTGCCGGCGAGCGCCGGGGCCGCGTTGGTGAGCACCGCGAATCCGACCAGGGCGACCGCCGATGCGGGGTCGCCGAATGCGGTGGCGACGGACCGCCGCATTCGGATCAACCACAGAGCCACCGCTACGCCACCGACGGTCAGTAGGACACCGAAGATGGTGGTCACGTCAGACCCTTTCTCGGTCAGGTACCGCTGCCGGTTCGACGACGGCATCGCGGTGCGGGTGTCGCCGCAGGGCGATGATGAGACACCCCCACAGCAGCATGCCGAGCAGAGCGTCGCACAGGAGGCTCGACACGACCGCGCCCTGCCATCCGTAGGCGGGGATGAGCCACACGTTGAGCCCCGCGTTGACGACGCCCACCGCGATCTGGCACACCGTACGACGGCCCTGGAGTCGGCTTCCAGAGAGGGCGTCCGCTGCCAGGTAGTGGATCGACTTCAGGACCAGGATCGCGCTGAGGCCCTGCAGTGCCAGGGTCGCCGCCTCGTACTCCGGTCCGAAGATCAGCGGCATGGTCCAGGCCATTGCGACCAGCAGCAGGCTGCTCGGCACGCTGAACATCAGGAAGCGAGGCAGAAGGCGACGGGCGAGCCCGAGCGCCGCCCGGGGTCCCTCGCGGCCGACCTCGAAGAAGCGGGGGTAGGCGACAGCGGACATCGACCGGGCCGGCGTGTAGGCGAAGTCCACCACCCGGTAGGCCGCCGCGTAGATCGCCGCAGCCTCGGTGGTGCCGATCCGGGACAGCATGACCTTGTCGATGTCGTTGTAGACCGTCTGGGCGGAGAGGCCGACGGCGAACAGCAGTCCGCTGCGGGCCTGGCTGAGCGCCGGCCCGACGGACCAGGAACCGCCTCCGCCGCCGCGCAACCCGTACCAGGTCGTCAGCAGGCAGACCACGACGGAGACCGCCAGCGCGGTGAGAGCCCAGTTCCGAAGGGAGATCGGTTCGTCCGCCGCAGCGAGGAACAGCGCGCCGACCAGCCGGAACACGTGCAGCAGGGCGGGGATGACCGAGGCGACGAAGACTTTGCCCCGGGCCTGCACCGACGCGGCCACGGCCTCGATGAGCCGCCAGGCCACCAGGTCGGCGGCAGCGAGGCAGAGCATGTCGACCGCACTGATCTCGCTACCCCAGATCGCCACCCCGGCCGCGCTCACCAACACGGTCGCGCCCACACCGAAGACGACGGTCAGGACCAGGCCCCGCATCAGGTGCAGGGCCCACTCGCTGGGGGCCTCGGCATAGCTCTGGAAGATCAGACTCGGTGCGCCGGCGGACGCGAACGGGGAGACCACGGCGACGAGGGCGGTGACGCCGACGAAGAGCCCGTAGGTGTCGATCGACATCTCTCGGGCCAGCAGGACGAAGAGCACGCCCTGCGCGAGGGTCCGTAGCAGTGTGCCGGTGAAGAACTTCCCGGACCGCTTCAGGAAGGTGTCGCGTCCGCTCGGGGGACGCCGATGCGACAAGCCGGAAACTGGGTGCGCCCGATGGGCGGGTGTGCCCTGTTCGCGGCGGCCCCGCATCGTCTACCGTCAGATCGGAAG